>JAHIYG010000257.1 GCA_018815265.1 Candidatus Altarchaeota archaeon
CAAAAGGCGAGACAATCGCAAACGTAGGAATAGGAATTGTTGGAACAATGTCCGAGGAAGGGAAGAGAGCCAAGGATTATTTGGATAAGTTCATTAAAAGCAAGCCTGAATTCTTTGCAAACGCCTCGATGATTGAAGTAAACAGCGGAGGCATACCTGTGTCTGTTTCGTCCAAGACATTTGTCGGCGATGGCATAGTAGTTGTTGGTGACGCCGCACAACAAGTCAACCCAATACACGGCGGAGGCATAGGGCTTGCAATGAATGCCGCTAAAATAGCAGCAGACGTGATTGCCAATGCCATTGATGAAGATAATGTATCAGCTAAGCGCCTTGTTGAGTATGAAAAAATCTGGCAGGATACAGATGGAAACAAGTTGAAACGCTTGATGAAACTTAGGCACTTCATTGAGACAATGGATGATGAAAGCTTTGAAAAACTCGCAGATATGCTATCAGGCGACGACATATTGAAGCTTGTCGTGGATACAGATTTAAAGCTTTTACTTAAGGTTTTTATCAGGAAAGCGCCGAGTATGTTGACTTTGGCTAAGAAATATCTGGAGTGAGTATTGTCTTCTGCAGGTTTCGATTGGAAACCATTTATATTTTCAGTCGCTATATATCTTCCGATGGGTTTGCTCAGTCCTATATACCTGGTTTTATACCTTCTAAACCTCGTATACAACATAATCAAATCATCCTTTGAAACTGCATTATTGTGTGTTTTAGGCAGGATTGACCCGCAGGTCGTTGAAGTAGATACTGTATTGAAAAAAAATATTTCACATTACGTGCTTGCCAATTCCATAACATTGACTCCTGGAACACTTACTGTGGATATAGACCATGAAAAGCAGAAACTATATGTTGCAGTATTGACTCCGAGGGATGTTAAATCCATAATACCCTTTGAGGGATACATACGGGGGGTTTTCGAATGATTGATGTGCTGTTGGCTGTATTGGCGCTGGCAGTAGCCACGGGAATAGTCCTAGTCTTGAGGGGGGGGCCTGAAAACAGTTTAATCGGCTTAAACGTCGCCACAATAGCTGCAGTCACAGTGCTTATGGCATTTGACAGGTACTATGGCCTTGCTTTCGCGAAAGACATAGGGTTCTATCTCATATTTCCAGGTGTATTTGGAGTTATGATTTTCAGCAGGTTCATTCTAGGGGTGAAAAATGGATGATATTTTGATTTTTCTGGAAAACTACCCCGAGTTAGAGTCGATAAGTATTTTTCTGGGGCAAAATCCGACATTCATACAAGACATTGTTTTTTCTATTTCCGCATTTGCGATAGTCATTGCATGCATTGGACTTCTGAGGTTTGGTGAGAGGAAAAACATAGTCTATGCAAGAATACACATAGCAGGCGTTATAGACACTGCATGCATTGCATCAATGCTGGTGCTTGGTTATCCGCTTGTTGCACTGGCATATTTTGTCCTAACACCTCTTGCAGCGCATTCAATCGCAAACGCCCACTATCTTGGGGAATCGAAAGGCGACAACGCTGGAGAGAGGGACCAGGAAGTTGAAAAACAAGATTACGACAGAGACTACGTGGGTGATGTTATATGATAGAGTACATTCTTATGGGTTCTGCCGTGTTTATTGCAGTGGCGTCACTTTATCCCAAAGACCTTTTGAAGGCAGTGATTATCGGGACAGGCATAGAGGGATTAGCTTTGGCAGTTTTGTATCAGGAGCTTCTGGCCTCTGATGTCGCATTGACTCAGGCAATCGTGGCGTCTACTGTGATGCCTGCCCTTTTCGCGTTGGTTGTGTATAAGACGCAGAGGTATGAGAAATGATGCAGGAAGCATCCCTATTGACTGCTGCAGCGTTGTTTTTAGTGGGAATATACGCTTTGGTCTTCAAAGACAACCTCATAAAAAAAGTCATCGGTTTGACATTCATAACTGATGCCGCAAACCTGACGCTGGTTTCGATGGGATACCGGCAGGGGGGAATTGTACCCATTATCCTCCCCGGCATGGATGCAACTGAATTCGCGCAGATAGCAGGTTATCCGCTGCCAATGGCCCTGGTTCTGACAAACATTGTCATAGGCGTTGCAACAACTGCGTTGATACTTGGTTTGGTAATCAGGATTTACAATAGCAAAAAAACGACAAGCGCTAGGGAGGTTTGGACAGATGAACAGTGAATTCATACCTTTAATAGTTGTCGTGCCTCTTGCTGCAGCAGTCTTGGCAAACCTGTTGCACGGGAAAAAAAGGCTCCTGAAATATTTCACACTACTTTTCGCACTTGCAATGCTCTCACTCCCGATAATAACACCCTACGGCGAGCACATCTTTGGAGGACACATATCAGAAAGATACAACATAGGTTTGGCTACAGGGATAGAATACGTATTCACTCAACACCAGCAGATAATCATCTTCACATTGTTTCTTATCTTCCTCATGTCAGTCCTCACGTACACTTCAGCATATGAGCACCTCTCAGGCCCATATCTTGGTTTCATGATACTGGGCATTTCCGCGACATCGGCGGTTGTGATGGCAGATGACTTCTTCAACCTCTACGTCTTCATGGAGATAGCGTTGCTTTCGCAAACTGCCCTAGCAATAGCGAATAAAAGCATCGATTCGATGAAGGCATCGCTCAAGTATCTGATGGTTGCAAACCTCGCAGGCAACTGCCTCCTGATTGGCATCGCACTGCTTCTCTCGCAGACAGGGTCAGTAAACCTCTCAGACATAAGAGAATATGTTGCAACAGCCGGGCCGGAACTTTACAGTAACCCGGTGTTTTTGTCTGCTGCAGCGCTTGTCTTGTTTTCATGGCTTTACGGATCTGGCCTTTTCCCGTTCCACAACATAAAAAGCGAACTTTATGCCTCAGCCAAACCACACGCCTCAGCCCTCATGCAGACACAGACCAAGTTCGTGTTGATAGCATTGGGTATAATAATCCTCAAACTATTCAATGGGTTGCCTGCAGTGCGCCCCCTCATGCTGTTCGGAGCATGTCTTGCCATGATATTCGGGGTCATAATGGCACTAAAGCAGGACAACTACCAGAGAATGCTATCATACCACGCCATAAGCCAGGCAGGATATGTGGCTGCAGGAATCGCACTTGGGACGCCTGCAGCGATAGTGGCTGGTATTTTTCACGCATTAAATCACGTACTGTACAAAAGCGCCCTGTTCCTTGGTTGCGAAGTGGTTCATGGCATGAACAAAACCTCCAACTTCAAAAGCTTGGGAGGCGCAATATATTCAATTCCATACATCGGAGTCCTTATGTTGGGTGCGAAATTCGCGATATCTGGTATTCCCCCATTCAATGGATTTCAAAGCAAACTCATGCTCATGACCTCGGCATTCGACGCCGGGTTCTGGGAGGTGACTGTAGTCATGATACTGGTTTCCGTGCTTACATTCATATCTATGATGAAGGCGTTCCACCTGGCTTTCATGAGGCCGAAACAAAACATGGTCGAATACAAAAAACCACATATTACATATACCATAGCTTTGGCTATACTTGTTGGCTTGTGCCTGCTCTTGGGCCTTTATCCAAGTCTTGCAACAGACTACATAACAGGCATAGCAGCAGAGATTGGGGTGGGGTGGTGAAGTGATGTACCAGAAGCTTTTGAAATCTATGGGGGGTGAGAAGCCTGATTCAATACATGCTGCATCGTATGTTGGGATAGAGTTTATGTCAAAGATGGCATTGCTGCTCATGGTGTTTTACATCCTTAAGTTCATTTCAGCATATGCAGCCGCAGTCGCAGTCTTTGGACTGGCATTCCTGACTAAAGACAAGGCATTGACGCCGTACGTCATCTCAGAAAACAGCGATTCATTTGAGACGCTCCTGCATTATCTGATAGTGACGATGAGTCTTTTGTTTTTGATAGTGGAGGTGTGGATGTGAAAAAGACGTGGGTGACATACTTCGCTTTCGCAGTTGTTGCTGTCTTCCTGGTTAAAACGTATTATAGCATGACAATAAACCCTGGAGTCAGTGAAATATACAATCTCTGGGGTGTGAAGATAGCGCCTAATATGATTACAGTCATACTTTTTGACTTCAGAGGGTATGACACACTAGGTGAGTGCGTAATACTTGTCGCTGGCGTTTTGGCACTGACGATGCTATATGGCAGGGGTTCTCTGACAGAAACCGCAGAAGACCATGTTGAACCATCTATCAAAACCACTACACTTCTTGCCGCTTCATCCAAGCTGATACTTCCTCTTGTAGTCGCTTTAGGGGTTTATGTCACATTGGGCGGGCATATCACTCCAGGTGGTGGGTTTCAGGGGGGGTCAATAATTGCGGCTGGATTTTTCATGGTAGTGGTATTATATGGAGTCAAAGCCGTCGGTTTCACACATGAAAACCTAGTGAAGATGGAGTCATTTGGCATATTGATATATATTCTTTTAGGCTTGGTAGGGCTTTATTTTAGCGGATATTTCCTCTACAACACTGGGACAGATTTACATGGACTCGTAGCAGAAGATATTGAGTTGGCATTCAACTACCCAGACGGCCTCTCCGCAGGAATAATACCCTACTTGAACATTGCAGTCTTAATTAAGGTCTCTGCAGGTTTGACCACTGCATTGCTTGTCATATTGGAGGGAGGCAAAAAATGAACATACCCTTAGACTTAACAAACATCCCTGCCGAATTTACAACACTAGAGTTTCAGATGCACTGCATAACATATGTTATAGCGTTTGTTTTGGGTGTAGTCTATGGTTCAAAAATAAAGGCTAATTCACAGGTTCTGGTATTGATTGGGGGACTGTTTATCGCGGCCGGATTAGGCAACTACCCCTACTATCCTGTTGAAGGACTTGCGACAACATATATTGCAGCCTTAGTAGGTGTGGCATTAGGGGGTGTTCTGAAAAGATGAAAATACTTCAAGCAATAAAACACACCCTCTTAGGCGTTGGAAACATCCCTAAGATACTCTTTGGTACTGGACGGCTTGTAGACAAAGACATGAAAAAAAAGATTGTCTCAGGAGAGAATACCTATCCAAAGACTGTTGATGTGGACTTGTGCCTCGGCTGCGGAGTCTGCTCAAGAATTTGCCCCATGAAATGCATAACCATGACGCCTCTTCCTGAGAAGGTGGAACTGCGACCAGGCCAATACAAAGACAAATACCCAGACCTTAATTCTGGCAGCTGCTGTTTCTGCTATCAATGCCACGACAACTGCCCCACATACACAGTACACAAAGTGGATGCAGCAATCAATCCCCGCGGAGTGAGAGATACTAGATTGAAGGCACATGATTTATTCAGCTCTCAGAAACAGGAGCAAAAACCGCAAGACGACATTGTCACAGTCGACTCAGACCTGTGCCTTGGATGCGGCGTCTGCTCCAAGGTATGCCCGACAAATGCGATAACAATGGAGGACCTACCTGAAAAAATACAACTAAGGCCAGGACAGTTTAAGGATAAGGTTCCCAAGATAGATTTGTCAAAATGCGTGAAGTGCATGATGTGCTTTTCAAGCTGTATAACCAAGAAAGCATATGGTAAACCCTCATCAATAAACCCAGAAGGCCTGACACCCTCTGGAATCAAAGCCTCTGACCTTTTCAAGCAGCAGGGGAATGGAGGTGGCAGCCAATGAGGGGGATGGCAAGAAAGCGGTCAATCCACGTAATGCTTGTGTATACCGGCGGCTGCAACGGCTGCGACATTGAAGTCTTGAATGCACTGTTTTCACCGTACTATGACTTGGAGCAGTACAGGGTAATGCTGACATTCAATCCACGGGAAGCGGACATACTATTGGTTTCAGGGCCTGTAACAAAAAGATGCGAGCCACAGCTTAAGGCAATATATGAGAGGATACCTGAGCCAAAGGCTGTTGTCGCAGTTGGGGCTTGCGCCATAGTTGGGGGAATATATCCAAACGTCTTCGGAGAGCTCGGGCCAAGCGACCAAATCAAGGCTCCATTACCTAATGTTTTACCAGTAACATCGTCTGCAAAGGGTTGTGCCCCATTGCCGGAGGAGATTATAAAGGCGGTTGTCAAAGCCTTGCCAAAGATTGTAGGTGAGAGATAATGGGTGAAGTAAAGGTTACGGAAATAGATGTTGGAACAGTGCATCCAGTATTGATTGAGCCGTTCAGGACCAGGTTTTGGGTTGAGGATGAGGAGGTCATAGACTGTGAAATAACCTACAATGCAGCACACCGGGGCATAGAGCGCATCATAGAGGGGCTGCCAATAAAGAAAGCCCACATGATAACTGAGAAGGTCTGCGGCTTGTGCAGTCACGCACACCTCTGGAACAGCTTAAGGGTCACCGAGAAGGCGATGGGTTTGGAGGTTCCTGAGAGGGCGAATTACATTCGGGTATTGGTTATGGAATTAGACAGGGTGCATTCACACCTGTTCTTTTTGGCCCATGGATGCGAGACATTAGGCCATGAAACATTCACATACAGGGCTTTTTCATTGAGGGAGCCTGTGATGAGGATACTTCAGGAGTTGACAGGAAACAGAGTCCACTATTCGGCCCCGGTTCTGGGGGGTGTCAGGCCCAGATGCGACCCGTCAGAGGAAACAAGGAAGAAGATAGTCAA
>JAHIYG010000258.1 GCA_018815265.1 Candidatus Altarchaeota archaeon
AAATCAACCGCTTCATATGAAATATTCACTCCCCTGATTATATATACTCTAAAATCCTTTTCGTATCCCATGGCATCATTTGATGAATTGGTTGATTTGATGGCTTATATGCGTTCCCCTGAAGGATGTCCGTGGGACCGAAAACAAAAAATTGACGACTTCAAAAAATACTTATCTGAGGAATCTCGGGAGGCTTTGGATGCTATAGACAAAAAAGACTATCCCAACCTCTGCGAGGAACTTGGAGACCTTCTTTGGCACATATTGTTTATATCCCAGATTGCAAAGGAGGAGGGATTATTCACCATAGATGAAGTGGTGGATGGACTCAAGAAAAAGATTGTAAGGCGTCATCCGCATGTCTTTGGAGAAGGCAGAAAACTATCGACGCCTGAGGAGGTCATAAAAGAATATGGCAAAATCAAGGCGTTGGAGAAAAAGACAAATGATTTTTATTGACTATTTACTAGATATTATCTGGGGTCTTAATGGCGGGTGAAGGAATGGAATATGAATACCACAATCTTGGAAACGACTACTATAAACTTGGTGATTTTCAGAGTGCAGTAGAACATTATACTAAAGCCATCGATTTGAAGCCGGATATGCTCGAGTCATACTTCAATCGTGGCCTAGCATACACCCGACTACATGATTTTGAAAAGGCGCTTGAAGACCACAGCAAAGTAATAGAATTGGATTCCACTCTTATTGAGGCTTTTTACACTCGTGGGCTTTTATTTGAGTACATGAGGGATTTTGACAGTGCCATCTCAGACTACCAGAGGGTTTTAGAGTTGAAGCCAGACTACGCTGAGGTTAGGGAGCAGTTGGAGATAGCTTTAAGGAAGAAGAAAACCTGATTCCTATGATTCTATATAAACTGATTGATCGTGTTCCTGAGATGCCGTATTTTATGATGGCTCTTGCATATTCTCATCTTGAGGTGGAAAAGGCACTACATACCTTTTCGGCGTCATTTCTATTCTTGTTGTTGTCTATTCTTGTTGGTCTTTTTTTAAAAACCCTGTTGAAAACCAAAAGGCCTGTTGAGTATCCTTGCATACCTGTTGCAAGATATGATATTCCGTCTCTCCATACCTTGATTTCTGTCGGCGCAATACCTCTCATATATTTCTTGGATTCTAAATATGCCTTTTTTTTTGTCCCTCTAGCTTTAGTCTATATGTACTCCCGGTTGAAGCTGGGGTTCCACAGTAAAAAGGCAGTGTATTTAGGTGCATTAGCTGGTTTAGTTGTTGGTGTAGTATCTGGGTTTGTTCTTTCTAAAATGGTTTTCGGACTAAATGAGTCTATATTTCTTACAGTGTCTTTCTTCATGTTACCTTTGGCTGCGACAGTCTTTCGTTTGAAATATATCCGTCTTAGTGTGATAGTTTTCCATCGACAAAAAGATGGATGACATATCCTAAAAAACCCATTGCTGCATAGTATGGGCTGATTATGGCTATTGGAAGGGAGAGTATTGCGCCGGCGTATATTGTGTGTATAAACCCCCGGTGTCTTAGGAAATTCAGGGTTAGTAGGAAAAATGAAAGGTATAAAATATAGTATATGGTATTTTGCTCTCCGAAGAATATCTCGTATGCCGCCAAAAACACAATGATTGTCATTATTGCTTCATTCAGTGTTGTCCTGGCTTTTGACGTCTTTGAATCTATGTCTGGCAGTAGGGTGTATATGCCCCCGATGGCAAAGGCGATTAAATCCTCGGATGATAACGCATCAAATCTCCCTTTTGTCAGTATATACTGTATTGCCGCGCATATTAGGGCATAGACTACAAGATGTCTTCGGTAACTTCCCATGGTACTAATCCATTTTATGGACGAAGTTGACTGCAGCGTATAATACAAAAACCATTAATCCAATTCCCAAGAGATAGTATAAGATGTTTGATTGGTCTACTACAGCATCCTCTGTGAGTGTCGTCGTCGTTGGGTCTTTTTTTGTGACTTCGTTTTTCAGGATATAACATGTGGGGGGGCTTCCACTGCATTCGCAGATGGAATTATTTTCCACTCCCATGAAGCATTTGGATATTCCTTGATTTTGTTCCCCGCATTTCATCCTGCAAGATGCAAAACAGCTACTGCATATGGGGTTGTCATTTGGTGTGCAGCAGTCTTTTTTTCCATCTATGTCTGCGTCATATTCGACTGTGCATTCGAACTTGCTACCGCAGATTTTCCATATTGTTGTTGTGGTTTTCTCCTTTATTTCCTGGTATAGGGGTAGATTTTGCACTATGTTGTCGTATGTCGTCGAGGTTGTTGTTGTACTGGTGGTTGTCGATTGGATGATGTATTCTATTTCTTCCTGTGCTGAAACCACTCCTATAATGCATATCAACGCCAAAAAAACGATTATCCTAGACATTAAATCTCATTTACCTATTACTACTTTGTATATTAAAACAGTCTGCTTTAATATTTTTGTTCTGAAATGAGTAGGTTGGCGAATGTTGGCGGTGGATCATCAGAAGAGCGTAGTTACTCTAAAAAGAGTACACCAAAAAATACCCGATTCATATTTATAATTTCGCTTATTTTGCTCTTTATTGTTTTTTCAATATTGTCTTTGGCAGTGGTGTACACGGATAATCCGCTACACACTTTACTTGTTGGGAAATCTCAAATAATGGCTAATATCCCGGATATGACAACCTCATCTCTGCCAGTAACAATAACACCAACTACTTCTACTTTGCCGGTGACTACTTCTAC
>JAHIYG010000259.1 GCA_018815265.1 Candidatus Altarchaeota archaeon
TCGCATGCATATTCTCAAACCAAAAAAACATACAAGAAATACCCGTACTCTCCCTGCTTGAACCGCCAACTGAAAAAGGCGAATTCATAAAATACAAAAAAGCAAACTACACCACCATATCACTACCCACCGAACTAGCTGACAAAGCCAAAAAACAAATTGAAGGAACAGGATTCAAGAATCTATCAGACTTCGTCACATTCCTGGTGAGGGAAGTAGCATCCACAAAAGACAAATGGGACGAAAACAAATCCATGGACCAGATAACCAAAAAACTCAAGGCATTAGGATACATCGACTAAAAAATGGACCGGCTAGACGAACTCGAGGCGCAATCCATATACATACTCCGAGAAGCATACGCCAACTTCAAAGACATATGCATGCTATGGAGCATAGGCAAAGACTCCACAGTGCTCCTATGGCTTGCCAAAAAAGCATTCTTCGCACACGTACCAATACCCCTCGTCCACATAGACACAGCATACAAGATACCAGAGATGATAAAATACCGCGACCAACTAGCAATCAAATGGAAACTCACCATGATATACGGCCAAAACAAAAAAGCACTCAAAGAAAAAAACACCTACCCAGACGGAAAACTAAACCGGATAGAATGCTGCAAAACACTAAAAACCGACGCACTAAGAAACACACTATCCGGCGAATGGCCACGGTACAAACTAAACCACAAAACAAAAAAATACGAGAAAGACGCGAACACACAACCCTACACTGGAGTAATAGTCGGAGTCAGAGCAGACGAAGAAGGCTCCAGAAGCAAGGAAAGATACTTCAGCCCCCGCGACAAAAAAAGCGACTGGGACGTAGGAGACCAACCCCCAGAACTATGGAACCAATTCAAGACAGACTTCAAACCAGGAACACACATAAGAATACATCCCCTACTTGACTGGACTGAACTAGACATATGGAAATACATACAACGGGAAAAAATACCTGTGACAAAACTATACCTGTCAAAGAAGGGGATAAGATACCGCAGCCTCGGATGCTGGCCATGCACCAAACCAGTTCAATCAAACGCTAAAAACGTCGCAGACATAGTCCGGGAACTTGAAGCAGGAAAATTAAAAAACATCGCAGAACGCTCAGGCCGAGACCAAGACAAGGAAGACGGAGGAGGCCTTGAAACACTACGCAGGGGGGGATACATGTGATATTCAGGGAAAAAATGAATTTAGTCTTCGTAGGCCACGTAGACCACGGGAAAAGCACGGTCGTAGGCCGCATGTTCGCAGACACACACTCCCTACCGCAGGGGAAACTCGAGCAAATCAGGGAAAAATGCAAAAAAGAATCCAAGACATTCGAATACGCATTCCTACTGGACGCACTGAAAGACGAGCAAAACCAAGGCATAACAATAGACGTCGCCCGCGCACACTTCAAAACCAAAAAAAGAGACTACATCATAATAGACGCACCAGGCCACATAGAATTCCTCAAAAACATGATATCAGGCGCCGCACGGGCAGAAGCAGCGATACTGGTTATCGACGCCAAGGAAGGAGTACGGGAAAACAGCAAAAGACACGGCTACCTCCTCTCGATGCTAGGCATCAAACAGGTCATTGTCGCAGTCAACAAAATGGATCTCGTAGACTACGACAGAAAAACATACGAAAAAATAAAAAAAGAATACACAGTATTCCTCTCGAAAATAGGCGTCAAACCACAGGCATACATACCCTGCAGCGCACTATATGGGGTGAACATCGCATCCAAATCAAAAAAGATGAAATGGCACAGTGGAGACACAATACTTTCCGCCATAGACTCCCTGAAAAAAGAAGAACCAACACATACTAAACCCTTCAGGATGCCGGTCCAAGACATCTATAAATTCACATCAGAAGGCGATGAGAGAAGGATAATAGCAGGCAAGATAGAGTCAGGCACAATATCTGTCGGAGACAAAGTCGTATTCCTACCGTCAAACAAGAGGTCTGAAATAGCATCAGTTGAAGGATACAACATCAAAAAGACAGACACTGCACAGGCAGGATACTCCGCAGGCTTCACACTCCAGCAGCAGATATACGTCGCACGCGGAGAACTAATGGTTAAAGAAGAGGAGAAACAACCGCAGATAAGCCAACTCATAAAAACCCACATCTTCTGGATGGGGACTAATCCGCTCGTGAAAAACAAGGAATACAAACTCAAAATCGGCACCAAAAACACCCCAGTCAAAGTGAAAGAGATACACTCCATACTCGATGCGTCAAACCTGAAAAACACGAAACGAGACGAAGTCAAAAGGCACGAGGTCGCAGTATGCACGCTAGAGACCCAATTCGACATAGCATATGACCCATACCACGACCTACAGGCAACCGGCAGATTCGTAATAGTAGACGACTTCGAAATATCAGGCGGCGGAATAATAACCGAAGCATTAGAGGATGAAGTCGGGGAAATACGAGCCCAAGTAAGCATCAGGGAGAAAAAATGGGACCACTCAAACATAACACTTTCTCAGAGAGCCCTAAACTACGGGCAAGAGCCTAAACTCATACTGCTCACCGGAAAAACAGGAGTAGACAAGAAAACACCAGCAAAAAAACTAGAGGAAAAACTATTTTACTCAGGCCGGAAAGTCTACTTCCTAGGTATTGGAAACATACTCCGGGGACTTGACGCAGACATAGGCAAAAAGAGAAGGGACGAACACATAAGGCGCCTGGCGGAAGTAGCACACATACTCATGGATGCCGGACTCATAGTCATAGCAACAGCCTCAGACCTGACAAAAGACGAACTCAAGAAGATGCAGGCCATAGTATCCCGGCAGGAAACCCTGATAGTCTACATCGGAGACGGAAAAGACATCAACGCAGGAATAATAGACTTGAAAATTCCCTCAGAAGACACGGCTGACACACAAGTCGCTAAAATAATAGACCTACTAAAATACAAAAAAGCAATATTCTCAATATGAAAGACATAACCTGGCACAAAAACTCAATAAACCACAAAGACAGGGAAAAACTCCTAAGGCAAAAAGGAATCCTCATATGGTTCACGGGACTGTCTGGCTCTGGAAAATCCACACTAGCCAACAACGTCTCAAAGAAGCTGCATGATACGGGGAAACTAACGTATGTTTTGGACGGAGACAACATCCGCCACGGACTAAACAGCGACCTAGGATTCACAGAAAAAGACCGAAGAGAAAACATACGCCGCATAGGAGAGGTCGCACAGCTTTTCGTGGACACAGGAGTAATAACACTCACATGCTTCATCTCCCCATATCGCAAAGACAGGGATGCACTCAGGAAAAAACTAGGCGACAGATTCATTGAAGTGCATGTTGACTGCAGCCTCGAGGAATGCGCAAGACGCGACCCCAAGGGACTCTATAAAAAAGCTAAAAAAGGAAAAATCAAAAACCTGACCGGAGTAGATGCGCCATATGAAAAACCAAAAAACCCAGAAATAACACTCGACACATGCAACAATACATCAGAGGAAAACACACAAAAAATACTGGAGTACCTAAAAAAGAAAATCTGACTTTTTATGTTAAACTATTGAGGGTTTTGATTCCTTCTAAACATTCTTTTATCAACATCAATAGGGGGGGTTAATAAAAACCTCTATTTTGGTGTTGGCATAGACGGCGGCCTCTCATTTAATCTGGCCAGTATCTCATCTGCCGCAGTCTTTGCTTCTTTTGGAGGACCATCACGATAAGCCCACCCACTAACTTGTCCTTTGACCCTATCTGAAGGCTGGCTCATAACCCTTAATTCCCTCATAAGATCGCCTTCAACCTTAAACTCCCCACCTGCATTAGCTACCGTTGCCTTATAGTACCTGTGCTTTAGTCTTTCACCAGCCTTCACAGCACCCCAAAGAATGATTATCCGCTCCTGACGTATAGCTGCTTTCTCAGGCGTGTCCGCCTCTACCTGGTGCACTTCCGGATTTTGTATCTGCTGCTCGGCTGAATGTAAAACCATCTCTAGCATCTGTCTAACCTTAGGCTCTGTTGTCTCTTTAATAACTCTCTGAGCTTTTCCTTGCGCCACATTAGGCTCTCCTTCAAGATTGTGGCACGCTGCTTGAACAGCCCCTCCAATCTGTTTTAGAGGAGTATTATTAGGTCCCACTGTTATTGTGTTTGCGAACTCCCATATCTGGCTAGTATGACTAAACGCCTCCGGAGTTCTTTTACCAATGGCCTTCGCAGTCTGCATGTGAGCCTGCGCCCATAATCCCACACTATCGACAAGCATAGACTCAGGCACACCCTCAGCCTTCTTTCTCTCTATATATGCTTGGAATTCTTTGGCATCACCTGCCGGCTTTAACCCCATACCCTCAAAAACTTTTGAGAATGCCACCGCAGATTCACTCGGAGTAGCAGTAGACACCTGATGCACAGCCTTCTGAAATGCTTCACCTGCTAGTCGTAGCTCATTCTGAGTACTTCTTAAGCTAGGCGATTGAAACTGCTGGGGGTCTGCTGGCCTTGACATTGATACA
>JAHIYG010000024.1 GCA_018815265.1 Candidatus Altarchaeota archaeon
GGCTCTGACATACATCTCCTCGGTCATGAGGTTTGTATACATACGAAGCCTCGTGGAAGGTGAAATCAGGTTAAAGGAGTACTTCAGCAAAGACGCTGAAAAGGGATTGAAGCTGTTCTACCTAAATCTCCTAATCTTTCTATTAAACATCATTCTTGTGCTTGCAGTAGTCGCGACCGCATTATATACCGTAGGAGCAACAGATGATAAAGCAGATTTTGTGGTGTTTTTGCTGTTGTTCGCCATCCTGATTTCAGCAATAGTTTGGATTATCACACAGGCTCTCTTTATGTGGGTGGTAAATGATTTCACAGTCCCAGTGATGTATGCAAAAGACCTTGGAATTGTAGAATCCATAAAGTACACGCTGAAATTAATCAAGGAAAACATATGGCAGTTCGTAATCTACCTCCTAGTGTCATTGGCTGCAGGTATAGTAGCCGCTATTGCATCCATAATCGTCTTAATCCTTGTGCTCGTAGTATTCGTGGTTGTGGGTGTGTTGTTTGCCGTCGTATTGCTGGTGCCCTTTATCGCCCTCGGCATTGACCCAACAAACATATCGCCAGCAATATTGTGGACGCTAATATCTGCGGCACTAGTGATTTTTATTGCAGCCGCCATTCTGTTTGGATACGCAACAACCGTCATCCTCCTCCCAATACACGTCTTCATGAGATATCTATCTCTTATCTTCCTCGGACGAACCGACACTACTCTTGATTTATTTAAGAATAAGAAAAAGATTAAACCAAAGAAGAAGATTGGAATGAAAAAAGTCAAAAAAGAAATCAAGGTGTATTAGATGAAGGTATTGGTTGTCGGCGGGTCAGGCTACACTGGATCAGAGCTTTTGAGGCTGCTTTTAAGCCACAACAAGGTAGAAGACATAGACTCAACATCCAGGACCTACCTTGGGAAAAAAATAAGCTCTGTCCACCGGAATCTGACTGGATTCACAGAAAAAAACTTTATAGAATTCGACCCTGAAAAAACTGATGCAGACATGGTCTTCCTCGCTCTTCCGCACGGCAAAAGCATGCAGGCAGCGCCAAAGCTTGTTGAACGCGGAATAAAGACTGTGGATTTGGGAGCAGACTACCGGCTAAAAGACCAAAGCCTTTATGAGAGCTATTACCTAAAACACACAAGCCCTGAGCTTCTGAAAGACGCAGTATATGGTCTGCCAGAGCTGTTTAGAAAAGATATAAAGAATGCAAAATTGGTTGCTAACCCAGGATGCTATGCCACAGCAGCCATACTTTCTCTGGCGCCAATATCCAGGATGAAAGCCACTATTGACCTCAAGAGGATAGTGGTTGACGCCAAATCCGGGACATCTGGTGCTGGAGCCAAACCAACCGAGACAATACACCACTGCGAAGCAAACAACTGTATGACACCCTACAAAGTAGTGGGACACCGCCATGAGCCTGAGATAAATCACATACTATCTAGGCTGGTACACGGAGTCAGCGTGTCATTCACTCCGACACTTGCCCCGATGACACGAGGCATATTATCTAATGCGCACGTATTCATGGACTCAGACACTGAAGCAATTAGGAAAGCATACGTAGACTTCTACAAGGGAGAGAAATTCGTGAGAATACTCGATGACGTCTCCACAAAAAATGTAGCATACACTAACCTCTGTGACATAGCAACCTACTTCGACAAAAACAAGGGACGGGCAGTTATTGCATGCGCAATAGACAACCTAATAAAGGGAGCCTCAGGCCAGGCAATACAAAACATGAACCTCATTATGGGATACGCGGAGGATGAGGGATTAAAGTACATACCCTATCATCCATAAACCTAGCTACCATTCGGAACCGTCTGAAGTGTCAGAGCAGGTTTCTGAATAAAAGCTACCATCATCATCATGGGATATCGGGGTGAAATCATCGTCTACGCCCTTGGATTTCTTCGGTAACTCTTCATCTTCTTCAAACACCAGCTTCCGCTTCCTCTTCAAAAGAGCCTTCTCCTCCTTGGACCACTCAGCCTTGGATGTCTTTCCAGAGGGAACATCCAAATCCTCAGAATCGACTGACTTTTTATTCAAGGACTTGACCGACTTCACCTTTACCGTTTTAGATGCTGTCTTTTTACCTGCAACCATCACAAATCACCAGATTCTGATAAATATGTAAATACAACAGATATAAAAGCTTTACGTATTTGGTTTTACATGAATTTTGAGACGTCTTTGAGTTGATTCTTGGGTGTATTATACACACCGTCACCATATCCTGCACTAACAAGGGATACAAGCGTGTATTCTACACCTACATCCAAAAGCTCTCTGACATCTTCGCAGTATTTCTTCTTGTCCCCTGCAACCCAACAGGATCCTATGCCATGCATGTTTAAGGCGTGTATGATGTTCATTGTCGCAGCGCAGCCGTCTTCCAGATAGTATTTCTCATCCTTTTTGGCGAAAATAGCAAAACATGCTGCGCAGTCAGCTATGAAACCACCATGGTCAGCCAAACCACCAAGGCAAGTGAGTTTTTCCTCATCAGTTACTGCGACAAAAAACCAAGGCTGAACATTTCTCGCTGTTGGGGCAAACCTAGCGCAATCCAACACATCAGATATTATTTCGAGTGAAATCTTTTTCTTCAAATACTTTCTGACGCTTCTGCGGGACTTGATTTTTGAAGTAACATCCATTGTATATTAATTAAGGTATTTTCAGTGATTAAATGGTGGTCAAATGAGGTGGAGGACATGTGGAATGTACTCAAGACCAAAAGGACAGATTTCTACGAATACCACAAAGCATTCAGGCAGGCACACCCAGACAAGTCAACGCAGATAGACGACATATTTTTAGCACACGGATTCTTCGAAGACAAAAACAAAGGAAACAAAAAATGGGATGTAGGAGAACCAATTAGAGACTCAAACAAGGACGGAAAACACGACCCATGAGAGGAATATGTAGACATAGGAACGCCTGCCGAACTCGGTAGGCCGTGGCAGATATATGATGTTGGGGAAACTATAGGGAAAGCAACGAACTACAACAGACTAAACAGAAGCTTAACCCGCGTTCTTGAGAAC
>JAHIYG010000025.1 GCA_018815265.1 Candidatus Altarchaeota archaeon
ATGAAAAAAAGAAGAGGAGCAGGAAACCGAGGGGGTAGAGGGATGGCCGGTACTGGAAGAAAAGCAGACGTTAAAAAGCCTTCAATCTGGAAGAATAAAAAATATTTTGGAGTCCATGGTTTTAAGAAAAAAAACATTAAATTAAAAATAAATCCAATAAATCTTATAACTCTTGAAGAAAAAACAGATAAATTGTTAATTCAAGAAAAAAACAAATCCACAACTCAAGCAGGAAAAAACATCACTTCTGCGAAAGAGAATAAAAGTGGTAATGCATTTGGAAGAGATAAGAATATTACTGGTCAGGGTCCAGTACAAGCCGTAGTTGCCGTAAACACCAGTCTCTCCAAGGGCAACCCCAGCAATAAAAGCATTGAATCACGAGTAAATGTCCTAGAAAAACTACAGGAGAAGATATCTGCCGAAGAAATAAGGGTAAAAAATGAGACAAACAACAATAGAGACAAGACCAAAGAGTTCAAAAACCAAAATGTTGTCAGAGAAAGGGTCATGTCCCTCCTAGCATTAAAAAATGCCACTGGCGACAAAGGCATTGGCCAGCAGATTTCTGAAATAGCAATACACTTAAGCAACTCCATCAATAAGACTCAAAAAGCAGAAGAAAAAATAATGGATCGGGGGGGTTTAGAGCGGTTTTTCTTTGGTGGAGATGAACAAGCAGCAGCTGAAATAGAACAACAGGTAGAGCAAAACAGAGCTAGAATATCACAACTTAAAGAGCTTAGAAAGTCCACAGGACTAGAAATAAACCTATTCATTGAAGAACAGATTCAAGAACTCGAGTTGGAACAAAACAGACTCAGTGGGTTAGCCCAAAGAGAAAAAGAAAGCAAGGGCATATTCGGGTGGTTGTTTAAATAAAATTATTTACTCACTTCATCTAGAGAAAAAAACTGTTATGGCACTCAGGGCGATAAAGACAAAATTGAAGGCATATACTAAGGCCTTATTTGTTGGGTGTCGTTCATTTATCTTTTCCAGGATGAAACAATATCCTGTAAATGACGCAAGCACTGCGAAGGGTATGAAGTCGTAGTAGTATCTTTCCCTGACAATCCTAACAAGCGACAGAGCGGTTACTGTTGCCAGAAAACACAGAAACATCGAATATAAAAAAACATGCTTTGGCTCGGGTTTTCTGATTAACCCCGGCAAGTTTTTTTTATTCCATATACCCGCTAAACCTAAACGAATAGTCTTCCATATAAGATAAAATGGTATGAGTAAAACTGGCAAAGTGTATGGTGCTATAAACAACAAGCCAGTGCTTGCAGTACCAATTCGTAATTGTTTACCCGCGACAGCAACCAAAAAATCACATAGTGTTCCGCCGACTTTTTTACAGTATCTAACTTCACTAAAAGCGTCGATATCTAATTTTCTGGCATTGAACCGCGGGGGCTGCAGTAGATAATTCCAGTATCCAGTCCCAATATTTGTGTAATCTATCTTTGAATAGCCTCCCTTGACAAATTTATTATTTTGAAGTTGCAGTCCAGTTTCAAAGAAATCTCCGAACCTCAAATAATTTAACAATAGAACAACCGCCAGAACCATTGCAAAACCAACAATCAAATTCAGCGAAGAAGTTTTTTTTTCGGTTTTTACATGGTTCAACCTGAGATACCAAAGAAATGATATCAGAACAATGATTGTGGACGGCAGTAGTGTTGTCCTGTTCCACATTCCGAAACCTAAAAATATTCCGAGGAGTAGATATAATCCACGCTGGTGCTTTTTGGGGGCGTATAAGAACATGCAAATACTGGAAGATATAAAAAAGTTAGCAGCAAACTGGGGAATCAGATAGTTTGCGGATGCTATATTAGACATAAAATTCATGCCCCTGTTGCATACAAAGACTACCATACCTATGACAACTATGTGTTTTGGCACATCTTTGAAAAATTTTTTTGAAATGTAGACGATTATTCCACATCCTGAAATGGAGGTGCCAAAGAACAAAATGATAGCTATCAGCATGTCAGACGGGTATATGCCAAAAAGCAAAATTAATGGGAGATACAGGAAAATGCCAATCAATGGGCATATATAGTAGTAGCATTTGCCATCGTAGTACGAGCGGTCTCTAGGGCATTTACCCTCTGACACTCTAGCATATAGTCTACCATTAATCAGAGGTGCTATGGTTACTACGTAGCCTTTTATCCTGCTGCTTTTTTTGAACAACAAGTCATAGGGATTCACGGAACCCCTCTCCAGCTTCCAATACAAGAACGAAGTTCCCAGAAGCGAGATTAAAATGACGTAAAACAATATTTCACGGTTTGAAAAAGCCTTCACCATACTAAAGACTATATTATGTATATGTTCTAAAAACATGGTTTGCGTCTTTATAATCCATGTCTTTTATAATAGTTTTGATGGCGAGCCGAAACGCTGCTTTGGTCACCGGCGCTGCAAAACGCATAGGGGCGGAAATCGCACTACACCTGGCAGGTCGAGGCTATGACATAGCATTGCATTATGGCATATCAGAAAAACAGGCATTAGAGACTGCAGAAAAGGTTAGGGGGCATGGAGTCTCATGTGAACTCTTCCAAACAGACTTCAAAGATTTGGAAGCAACAGAAAAGCTACTATCTCAGGTGAAGAAGACTTTTCCAAACCTAAACCTGCTGGTGAACAATGCTGCGGTCTTCCAGAGCGGGAGAATATCTGAGACATGTGCTAAAAAAATGGTTGAAACATTCCAAATCAACTTTATCTCACCCTATCTGCTAATGCGGGAGTTTCACGAAACCGTGAAAAAAGGCTCAATAATAAATATGTTGGATGAGAGAATCACAAGATACGACCACACACACTCAGCATATACATTGTCTAAAAAGGCGCTTCGAGAGCTTACGTACATGGCATCCCGGGAGTTTGCACCCAAAACCAGGGTGAACGCGATAGCCCCCGGCTACGTACTGCCCCCAACATCTGAGAACCCGGATATGAAGAAGGTACTCAAGCAGATTCCAATGGGGGGGACAGGTGAGGTAAAGGACGTTTTATCAGCATTCGACTACCTGATTGACTCAGACTACGTCACAGGACAGATAATGTATGTCGACGGCGGAAGACACGTCTAATAAATACGCCATCTTAAACCCACAATGTTGTCTATATGATGTTGTAATTTGCTGTTGGATTGCTTTTAAATGCCCTCGGTTAATTGATTGAATAGGTGAATTAAGAAATGATTATCCAGTTTTCTATTGCAGCAAGCCTTTTGGCTTTGCTGTTTGCGGGCTACCTTGCTAAGAGGATTTATTCGTTGAAGACGGGCGACAAGAAGATGAAAGAGATTGCAGATGCCATACACGAAGGCGCGATGGCGTTTCTAAACAGGGAATACAAAACCCTCGTGGTTTTCGCATTGGTTGTCTCTGCAGTACTCTACATTTTTGTAGACCCTAGGATTTCGGTTGCCTTCCTGATTGGTGCATTCTGTAGCGCACTAGCAGGCAACCTAGGAATGAGGATTGCGACAGCGGCTAATGTCAGGACAGCGCATGCAGTCCATAAAAGCCTGACAGAAGGACTAAAGACTGCATTCTCAAGCGGACTAGTCATGGGATTGTGCGTCGTAGGTCTCGGAGTCCTCGGCGTGTCAGTGCTTTATCTAGTTTTCGGAGACCCGAACATACTGTTCGGCTTCGGCTTCGGAGCATCGTCTATTGCATTGTTTGCGAGAGTAGGTGGCGGAATATATACTAAAGGCGCTGACGTCGGAGCAGACCTGGTTGGAAAGGTCGAAGCAGGCATACCCGAAGATGACCCAAGAAATCCGGCAACCATAGCCGACAACGTAGGCGACAACGTCGGAGACGTCGCAGGCATGGGGGCAGACCTTTTTGAAAGCTACGTCGACAGCATCATAGCCACCATGGCATTAGGTGTTGTGTTAACGGGATTAACTGGGGCGCATGTACTACTGCCTCTAGCAATAGCTGCAACCGGCATAATAGCATCCATTATCGGGAGCTTTTTAGTCGGTGGAAAGGAGGACCCGCAAAAGCAGATGAACAAGGGAATCATGTCTGCTGCGGTACTTACTGCAGTAGCATCGTATTTTGTGGTATCATATGTTTTAGGTCCTGGAAACATAGGAATCTACGTTGCGGTCTTGGCTGGACTAGTGTCTGGCGTGATAATCGGATATGTCACTGAATACTACACTTCAGACAAATACGAGCCTACACAGTCAATATCACATGCTGCGGAAACAGGCGCTGGAACAAACATAATAGCAGGCCTGTCTATTGGGATGTTTTCTACTGTCATACCTGTCCTCGCAGTCTCAGCAGCCATACTCGTCGCGTTCATAATGGCAGGGGGACTAATCAACCCAGCATATGGGATGTATGGCATCTCCCTTGCGGCAGTCGGTATGCTTGCGACACTGGGGATAACATTGGCTGCTGACAGCTACGGTCCTGTGGCAGACAACGCAGCAGGAATCGCTGAAATGGCTGGCATGGGCGGTGAAGTAAGGAAACGTGCTGAAGAGCTTGATGCAGTCGGAAACACGACCGCAGCCATAGGAAAAGGCTTTGCAATAGGTTCAGCTGCATTGACGGCACTAGCACTTTATGTGACTTTTGCGACAGCCACAGGTTTGAAATCAATAGATGTTTTGCAGCCTAAGGTGACTGTCGGACTGTTCATAGGGGGGCTGTTGCCATTCCTCTTTTCTTCGTTTGCGATGAGTGCTGTTGGAAAAGCAGCCGAACAGATGGTTGAGGAGGTAAGGCGTCAATTCCGGGAAATCAAGGGCTTGATGCAGGGGAAGGCCAAGCCAGACTATGAAAGATGCGTCAAAATATCCACTGGGGCGGCAATACATGCTATGGTTGAGCCCGCAGTAATAGCCGTTGTATCGCCTATTCTCATAGGCCTGCTTTTAGGCTCTGAAGCATTGGGTGGCATGCTTGCAGGTACAGTCGTCACAGGATTTTTGCTTGCTGTGATGATGAGCAATGCAGGAGGCGCCTGGGATAATGCCAAAAAATACATCGA
>JAHIYG010000026.1 GCA_018815265.1 Candidatus Altarchaeota archaeon
CATAGAGGCAAAGAACCGTTGAAGAGACAAAAAGACTGGTTTCAGATGGCTTCAGATAGTTTAAGGCTTCTTCAAAGCCAATTTCCCCGACCAAAAACCAGACATCATCAGCTAATGAGTCCACTATTGGCGCAACCCCTGGAAAATAATCATCTACGAAGAAAAGACGTGCTTCAGCATGTAGTCTATCTGAAAAATCACTTCTTGAACTAGACCGTGAAAGTATCTCGTGCTGCTTTACAGATAGGTGGCAGTGAAGTTGCCTTAAAGCCAACTCTGTTTTTTTAGCATCGTCTAATTCCGGCTCACAACCCAAGACTTTTTTCAAATAAGTTATGCGCTCGCAGAAAACATGCCTTCCCAAGTCGGAAACGGAAATCATTTGATTGTAAAATCCTCCAAGCCACCGACCAACAACTCAACAGAACCCCTATATTGTTTAACAACACCCACCAACTCAACCGAAACGCCATCTTCCAAGAGAGAAACAATAGGGACACCAACTTGAGGCGGCAGAAAAACATTAACTGAAGAATTCCCATCCGCAAGGACAAACGAGACGCTCCCACCCTTGAAAACATGAATATCCTCTACTACACCTTCGACATAGACTGCTTTTCCAACTGAAAAAACATCAACTTCAGAAACAGAAGATTTTGGTGGGGAAAGAGAAGGAGATAAATAAGCCAAAAACAAAACACCGAACAAAGACACACAATATGACAGATAAAACAGCCGATCCACAGCTAAAAATAAAAAAAAAACCAAAAAAAACAAAGCAGATAACAGGTAATACTACCGAAAAAGTCTTTTTACGCTGATCCGACAGCCTTTTTCTTGCTCTTTCTCCTTATCTTCCCGACTTTGCCGCATTTTCTGCACATTGTCGCGGAAACGGGATTTTTGGCGTTGCAACTCATGCAAACACCCTTGAACAGTCTTATTTCAGCTTCTTTAAACTTAGCCATTTTGTAGGCAGAAATTAGGGAGGACTACTATAAAAAGACCAACTACAGCAGCTTACCAACAAAATAGGAAATGCCCTGAAAGTCAAAGCAATCAGATTTAAACAGCAAATTCACAACCTTCCCGCCACGAGACACAAAAGAGAGGGGAAACGATGAATCCCCTTTAACCAGCCTCAAAAAAACACCCTTGACATGGTTTGAATCCAACAAAACAACCTCCCCCACAAACCTGCCAACAAGGTCTGAAGGCTCTAAATCCACTTCAGACGCTAACTTATCAGAAACCCAAAAAAACCTAAGACTTTCAAATTCAACAACAACGTCAAGATCCCACAAACACGCAGATGCAGCATCTAAAACCGCCTTGACCTTGTAATCCACAAACAAAATATCACAGACAAAGAATAAAACCACTTTATAATACAGTACAACATAATCATAAACCGCCTAAAACGCACTGACACCAAAGTGTCAGGCGTTTACGAGCGAACCACGCAACTCCCAAACCAACCCAAAACCAAGTTGTGGGACATCATGGTTCGCATACGTAAACAGCGGGGTTGAGCAGTCAGGAGTGCTCGTCGGGCTCATAAGAACCCCTTTCTTTCCAAAAGAAAGGATGAAATAGGGTTTTGTGTTACCCGAAGGTCGATAGTTCAAATCTATCCCCCGCTAAACCGTAATCTGTTTACATTCACAATACATTAGACGAACCTAAAGATTCCGCAGTAGACTAATTTGATCCAACTTTTCAAAAAAAAGTTGGGTTCCCAAATCTATCCCCCGCTAATCCTTTCTTTATGGAGTTAAAAATTACGACCCAAAAAAGGAGATTTCACCATCATTTTTCCTAAAAAAAACACTGTTCATATTAGGTAAAACAATAGGTTTTAATGCTAGAGTTAGTGAAATGGGAAAGAATCATGCAACACTGTCGGTACGAATGAGAACACAGTATATAAAGATACTGTTTAGCATCATAAAAATTTATAGACTG
Source organism: Candidatus Altarchaeota archaeon (assembly GCA_018815265.1). GTDB lineage: Archaea > Altiarchaeota > Altiarchaeia > IMC4 > SCGC-AAA252-I15 > JAHIYG01. Next base: position 1,966 of record JAHIYG010000026.1, read on the forward strand.
GCTTCTTTGAAAATCAAAAAAATACTTTATGTTTCCCATGTCGCATTTAAAATCTTTAAAATACGGGGAGAGGTATATATTGAAAGACACGAGAACAGTAAGATTCTTTTGTTTATTTTCGCTGGGGCAGGGCCTAGTTTTAATTTTGTAAAATCCTTGAAGGATTACGAAATAAACAAAGTCTTTATTCGTGATTTAAGAGTAAACTACTACCATAAAGGCCTATTGAATATAAGCAAAGATATCCAAGGCACAGTAGACTACTTTAAAAAAATAGTCGATGATGTTCAACCAGAGAAGACAGTAATGATTGGAAGCTCTATGGGAGGATACGCAGCAATACTATTTGGAACACTGATGAATGCAGACACAGTTATTTCTTTCGTGCCGCAGACAATATTGGACAAGGAAAAACACAAGAGAGGCATTCCAAGAGAAAAATGCGAAGAAAAATACGTTGACTTAAAGAACGTCATCAAATCGGAAAAGGCCAAAACCAAATACCACATATACTATGGAAGTGATAGAGAGGATATTATCCAAGCGGAAAGATTAAAGAAAACACCGAAG
>JAHIYG010000260.1 GCA_018815265.1 Candidatus Altarchaeota archaeon
CGACGATATATTATACCTAGTCAGAGTCATGTTTAATCTTAATGTAGACGGGAGTTTTATGTGGGATAAAAAATACTTGGTCTACTATGGCATCTATTTTTTCCCGATTTTCTTGTCCATACCCTATTTTGTCTCAAAGAACAGAAACAAGAATTTATGGATTTTAGCCTGGACACTTGTCATTTTTATCTATTCTAACTTTGGAACAATGTCAATAACAAGGTATCTGCCAATACATCGGTTGGACAGGCATATGACTATAATTTCGTTGCCGGCAATACTCGTTCTCGCATATGCTCTCACAGACTTAAGCTATAAAAAGGAAACAATATACCGGATTATTTCGGGCGGATTAATCATTTTTCTCATAGGTACATCCCTCATTTATTCAAACTACAACACCCTGTATTACCGGGCGTCTATCTATGACATAGAGAAAGCGTACGAAATCTTAAAAGGAAAAGATAAGTTTATATACTGCCATTTTGACTGGGTCCTTCTCTCTTATTACACTAACTTTGACACAAGTAGGATACGGAGCATACATGAGGCTAACGACTGCGAAGAATTCAGAGGCGGGTATGTTATAGTTGAAGGGAACAAAAAGGAGGGGATGAACCCGAATCCACCAGCATCGATGGCGGGCAAGAAAAGCTTATATGACTGCATATACAACCCCCCGAAAGATTGGGTTATAGTGGACAGAATAAAAGGGCCAGATGTTGACTACTTCGGGAGATATGACACATTTGTTTATTATGTCCCTGAAAAACAGGTAATTGAAGCATCTACTGATAGTAGCTGAGAGAAAAATAGGATGAAGGATAGAAAGAAACCGAGAATCTCGGTTATATTGCCCACACGCAACCGGAGAGAATTACTGGAAAAAACACTTAAATCAATATTTGACCAGAGATATCCAAAAACGATGTTTGAAACTATTGTGGTGGACGATGCAAGCAATGATGAAACATGGAAAATGCTCGATGAGTTTAAGGTGGAGGATAAAGGATACAACCTGGAAGTAATCCGTTTAAAAAATAATAAGGGCGTATCACATGCTAGAAATGCTGGAATAAAAAGATCAAATGGGGAGATTATTGCAACAATAGATGATGACTGTGTTGCAGACAAGAACTGGCTTAAGACAATAGATGCAATTTATTCTAAAGACGAAAGCTTAAAATCAGTGGGGGTTCGGTTAGTCAACTCAAACCCCAACAGCCTATGCTCAAGGTTTGTCTATAGGTTCCACATATTAGGGATAAATACTGGATTCAAACCAGTAAATTCATTGGATGAACTGAAAAAGAACCTTTACCTGCCAATTAAGGACTGCTTTGTCCATGGGTGTATGGCCTGCCATAATTCAGTCAAAAAAGAAGTTTTTCAAAAAACAGGGTATTTCAACGAGAACTACCCGAAGGTTGCGGGAAGTGAGGATATCGAATACAACTTAAGATTCAACAGAGATTATAAGATGTATTACACCACCAAAACTTACATAGTGCATGAGTACAGCCAAAAATTTTCCAGACTTATAAAGCAGTTTTTCAACTATGGCAGAGGAAGCGGAGAATACAGAAAAACATCAACGCATTCGTGGGGGGGAAAGACAGTGTTATGCTCTGTGAGAAATATCATGTATTGTATATTGGGCATAGCATCTGTTGAAGGTAAAAACCAGACAGAGTACTTATCTCTTGTCATAATAGGTTCTGTGGCTCAACTGTCATTGCTTGGTGGTGGGCATTACCAGTCGATTAGGACCATATGCAAAAAGACGAAGAGGTAGATTTTTTAAATTAAGACCGTATGTATTTAGAGTATGCACTATAAGATTCCCTTTCACCTTGGCTATTCATGCAATTTTCGCTGTATGTTCTGCTATTTTAATAAATCCTATGGCTGCCAGGATTATAGCCTGGGCAGGATAAAAGCCTATCTGCGGATTCTTAGGATTTTAGGATTGGATAATTTAGATTTTATCGGCGGAGAACCGACTGTTAGAGGGGATATTTTAGAGATACTCAGGTACTCGAGGAAAATAGGTTTTAAGAAGGTGTCAATAACGACCAATGGATTTCTATTAGGGGATGAGGATTTCATGAAAAGGTGCGTGGACGCCGGCCTCAACCACGCTACTTATTCATTTGCAGGAGCCTCCGCCTTAATACATGACGGAAACACATGTGTGAACGGAAGTTTTGACAGATTAGTTAAGGCAGTGGAAAACAGCAATAATTTGGAGCTTGGATTTGACATACATTATGTAATATTGAAAAACAACTTTGAAACGGTAGGTGAAGTCGTCGAGAGATTCAGGGAAAATAAACCTCAACGCTTTGAGATGATATATTTTACCCCTGGCTTTGAC
>JAHIYG010000261.1 GCA_018815265.1 Candidatus Altarchaeota archaeon
CGACAACACCCTGGTTAGTGGGCCCTAAAACCCTCGCAACCAAAACAAACATGAACCCCATAAGAAAAACAGAAAAAACCCTGTTTACAACCGTCAAAAAACTAGACACATGGAACTTCTCATTCAATGACTTAATATAATTTTTTGGTTTCATCAAACTAAATCCCTCTATCAATCTACATGTTCGTTAATGTATTTTAATAATCCTTCACATTCTACAGTCATTATCTCTTTGCCCTCTACGACCTCGGGTTTATTCCATTCTCTGAAATTTTTTCCGAAACCATCCTTTTTGTTTACTAGCTCATCCAGGGCTGTTCTTGCGTTGGTATGTTTTCTTTTCGTGTCCACCACCCATCTGCCGTCTTTTATATACGGTTTTTCATTTGCATATTTTGTCGTGAACCTCTCCTGATGTACTGCGTCTAAGTTCGTCGGCGGACCTATATGATGGACGAGTTCAGGCAGTTCATGGACTTCAAACTCCAAGATGATGGCTGACGTGTCTTTTTCGTTTGTGTGGAAACCATGTTTGAAGACTGTAAACTCCATATCCTCGAGGTCCCTCACCAACTGCTTGCTCGTTTTCCTAAGCTGGGCATACAATGTGTTCTCATTTATTTTCTCATGTTTGAAGACCAAGGCAAAAAACTTCGTGCCACGCGATTTCATAATACCCTCCAACTCCTCAACCGACTTCACTGGTTTTTCAGGGGGAAAAAAGAAATCTATAGATTGTTTCCCCAAGAACTCAGCAGATTTCACCATGAACTTAGAAAGACACTCTGTGGACACTGCAGCTGCGACATTTCTCGTCCTATCAACTGGATCGACAACGACGATATCTGCCTTTGTGAAGAATTTAACAATGGACTCAGGTCTATCCCACAGGTTCTCTATGTCCAATATAACAGGAATATTCCAACCTCTAGCAGATTTCAAAACACCTTCAAAAGACCCATAATATATAGTCAATAGTTCCACAAGATAACCTGAAAAACCCTCCACCTTTGCTTCAGCCCCGTAAACACCAACCCCCATCATAAATAGCTTTAAAAGCCGTATCTCATCGTTTATTTTATTTTTCGAGAGTTTTTTTTTCACGTACTCAGTATGTAGTGTGCTTCTATCAACTGCCGACAATATTTCGGCACCGCTATAGCATGGGACAATCTCTATGCTAAAACCTTCAAAAACTCCTTTAACATAGGGGTGTTCTGCATAGTCTATCTCGAATTCAACACCTAACCTTTTGAAAACCTCCTTACCAATCCTCAAACCCTCAGTTTCGAGTTTTTTCCTCTCGACCTCGGGTTTGAACTGTATGAAAACATCAATATCCTTGTTATCCTTCAAGTCAGTGTCTTTAGCCAAGGAACCAACCAGTACTGGCTCCACCTCATAGTTTGAGAGTACCTCAAACACCCTTTTGATGACTCTCTCCTCAATCGCCCTGTCATCTTTTGTCGGCTTGATTTTGGATATTATCCCATCATACTTCAACTCCACACCCCCTCTATTTTTGTATTGCAGTCTGGGCAGCTCGAATCTACTATATAGTTTGCCAAAATAGTATAACCCCTTCTTTTAATAAGTACCTTATTGCATTTTGAGCAGATGGTATCTTCAAAATCTGACAGACCTATGTTGCCGGGATACACATATTTCAAGCCCGCATCCAAGCCTATTTTCACGGCATCTTCTACACTTTCCTTTTTTGTTGATGGCAAATCACTCAATTTATAGTCTGGGTGAAAAGCTGAAACATGCCATGGAACGAAATCACCCAACTCTTTTTTTATATATGAGGCGATTTCATCCAGTTCATCAACTGAATCATTCACTTCAGGGATAATAAGGGTCGTCACTTCAACCCACACCCCCGCATTCACCATGGATTTAAGGGTATCCAACACTGGCTGCAGACGTCCCCCACAATATTTTCTGTATGTTTTATCAGAGAAACACTTCAAATCAATGTTGTCAGCGTCCAAATAGGGCACAATAGCATTGCGCGGCTCCTCATTCATGTAGCCATTGCTAACAAAAACATTTTTTAGTCCGTCCTGTTTCGCAAGCTTTGAAATATCCAATGCATATTCTAGAAAAACAGTTGGCTCAGTATAGGTGTATGATATAGACGAACACCCGCTTTCTACCGCTTCTGATACGACATTCTCAGGCGTCATATGTCTGCCTGCTATCTTCTCCGACTCATTGGCCTGGCTTATCTCCCAGTTTTGGCAATGCATACAACTTAGGTTACATCCAACTGTTGAAATGGAATATGACCTGCTTCCAGGGAGAAAATGGTAAAGTGGCTTTTTCTCAATAGGGTCGACATGCATTGCGCAAGGCCTACCATACACTAGACTATATAATATACCTCCTCTATTCTCTCTGACGCCACATAAACCTCTCCTTCCATCTGGTATCACGCACCTATGCGGGCAAAGACCACACCTCAAAACTCTGCCGTCAGTCTTGTAGAATAGTGCCTCATGCATCAAATAAAATGTGGATGCATCCATATAAACAACCACCCACCTACGTGGGTGGTTTTATACGCCATAACCGCAATTGTTAAGAGGATATGACTGCCCCCCCTAAAGAATGGAGGCTATGAGCGTATATAACGTAAACTACATTAATTCTAACCTAAAACCAAAAATGCAGTTTATCAGAATTCCGGACGAACGCGTGAGCGTTTTAATCGGTTCAGGGGGAG
>JAHIYG010000262.1 GCA_018815265.1 Candidatus Altarchaeota archaeon
AGTTTAGTCAGTTCACCATTTATTATCGGTGGAAAAGACAATACCTCTCCTATGGAATCCAAGAACACAGGATATTTATCCTTGCCTTCTAGGAGGTTTGCGAACTCCAGACCTTTTGGGTGTTTTCTCAAAATTTGTGATAAATCCATTTTTTTGCCCATATCCAGGGGAACAAATGATATGTCCTTTGGTTTGACTGCCTTGTAAGTGAATGGTGGACTGACTTTGTCCAAGTCATGCACTCCTATCGCCACCTTAGCCCTGTTTCTGCCATGGGTAAGATGTAGTTTTTCCTGCATATCCATAACAGATTTTACTGTGTTATTATCCAATACTACCTCCTCAGCCAATGCAGCAGTGACTGCTGGCCTAATATCTTTCACACTGTCTTCAACAACTAATTTCACATCAGAGTCTGCGACGGCATAGTTTACCAATCCCATGTTCACACCTAGAAAACCCTTCAAAGACCTTGCGAAACCCTCTATTGACAGCATGTCAGGCCGGTTTGGAAAGATTTCAACAGACACTTTTACATCATCTATGCTCTCCAAGTCAACCCCCATCATGGGGATTTTCTCCCGTAATTCATCAATGCCGGCCTTCCAGTCTAACAGGCCCATCAAATCGCATGTACTATACTCTACTGAAGGCATTTTTTATATCCAAAGCTAATTATTGAATAAGTGGTATAAAATGTACATTATTGTTGTTGGTGGCGGGACTATGGGGCGGCATATTGCCGCAGCTCTTCCAGAGCATGAAGTGACTGTAATCGAGTTAAATCCTGATAAGGCAAAAAGGATTGCCGACGAAATGGATGTGAAGGTCGTCGTCGGGAATGCATCGCGGCTTTACATCATGAAAAAGGCAGAGTTCGAACGAGCCGATGCAGTTGTGGCTGTGACAAACAACGATGAAGTCAACATGTTCATAAGCCTTTATGCAATCAAGAAGGGTAAGAAGGCTGTTGCGAGAGTTCACGAGTCTGAATTCATTGAAGTCTTCAATGATTTGGGGATTGAAAACATAATCTCCCCCGAACAGAGGGCTGCAATGGACATATCCAAAAAACTTGTTTGGACATAGATGAAAAGCAGTTTCTTCACCATCAGCATAAATGACCTGAAGGTGTCTCTGAGGGATTTGGCAGGCATACTCCAGATTCTTGCATTTGTCATGCTGATGCCTCTTTTCACTACTTTTTTCTATTCTCAAACACACACTTTTGAGGTGAGGCTTCTTGAGCTTCTGAGTTTCATCATACCCTCTCTTCTGTTGTATCTGATGTATCTGCTATTCAAGAGGATTAGCATCACTGAGACTTCAAAGACCAAACATATCATGGTGACGTTCGCACTTACATGGCTTGTAATTGCATTCGTTGGGGCTATACCATTCGCTGTCAGAGGTGTATTCAGCAACCCACTCAACTGTTTTTTCGAATCTATGAGTGGGTGGACAACCACTGGTTTTTCAATGATTGAGGACATTGACGGTACTGCAAAAGACATACTGTTTTATCGCTCCCTAATGCAGGGCGTTGGTGGATTAGGTGTCATATCCCTTGGTTTGATGGTTTTGCTGCAGGGGGGAAGCATAGGTGTCGGATATTCGGATGTTGGGGTGCAGAGGATCAAACCAGGAATCAAGCAGACCATAACTGAGGCATGGAAGATATATGGGCTCTACATATTGGCTGGGGCGGTTTTCTTGAATATTGCGGGAATGGGCGGTTTTGACGCCATAAATTTTTCGATGACTGCAGTGGCGACTGGGGGGTTCACTACGCATTCTAATGCTGGTTTCACCGGCAACTTCTGGATTGAGGCAGTCCTAATGACACTGATGTTTTTGGGAATGACTAGCTTCATAATACACTATCGTATTTTTTCAGGGGACAAGAGAGTGTTTAATGTGACTGAGTTCAGATATGCATTGCTTTTGATTGTGGCGTCAGTATTGATTATTAGCCTGGCTCTCATGGGAAGGGACGTACCTGGGGTGGACACTTCATCATCTTTTGATGTTTTAAGAAAGACGTCATTTTTTGTGATATCTGGCATGAGCACATGTGGTTTCAACACAGTTGACTATAGTGTATGGCCTGACTTTGCAAAGACCTTCATGGTGGCTCTAATGTATATCGGGGGTATGTCATCATCTACTGCAGGAGGTATTAGGGTAGTCCGGTTTGTGATAATACTCAAGGCCATACACTACAGCCTAAAAAAACTAGTGCTACCAAAGAGTTCTGTTGTTGTTGTGAAACTCGATGGTAGAACCCTTCAGGAGGACATAATGACTGTCGTCGGCTACAGTGCAGTATACCTCTTTGTGGCAATCTCCCTTTCACTGGTGCTGATGCTTTTGGGATACAATGCAATAGATAGTATACTCACAATCATGTCCTCTATGGGTAACGACGGATTAGGAGTCATCTCAGGAGTCAGCTGGTACAATATGCATCCTGTCGGGAAGACCACCATAATAACCGCAATGTGGTTTGGAAGAATTGAAATTTATGCCGGTCTTTTAATACTCAGGAGCATGCTGGATAAGGCTAAACTCATCTGAATCACTCAGACAGAAAACATCTGTGTGCAGTAGGATTGTGATTAGTATGTTCCAAACCCTTGATAGTTGTTTCTGTTGTGCAGCTAATTATGACTGCGCTAACACTATTTTGGCACTGTATTATACCTTATTTCTTTTTATGGGATATCTAATTGTCAGCTGGTAAGAAGACATAGTATGTTGGAGGTGTATGCCATGTATGAAACAAATGTGGTCCGGCCGGTGGCGGACATTGCGTTTGAAGCGGATGAACGTGTTGCAACACAGGTTTTCCAGGTGCTTTTCTACCTTGGACTGCTGGTTGCTGTTGCAATTGTAAGGGAAGTGATTTAAGTGGAGGACGGTATTAGGCGCCAAATTGTTGAATGTGATCGTCAGTACATGAAACTCCACAAAGACAATGAGGCAGTGCCGGAATGTAGCATCTGCAAAAGCATCATGAAGCTGGGATTTGACATTAATTCATCGAATCTGCCAGTTTTATGTATCAGGTACTGCGGTAGATGGGGTCTTATACCTCATTAGGTTACATAGAACCTGCTACATTCTGGTCAAAAACATAGACTAAGGTATTTTTAACCGATTAAGACCATTTCTAAACAATATTCTCTTTCGGAGGATTTGTGAAAAATGAAAAGTAAAGGTATGATGGGTATTGGAACTTTGATAATTTTTATTGCGGTGATTCTTGTTGCCGCAGTTGCAGCAGCAGTTCTTGTGTCTACGTCAGGTAGCCTACAGCAGAGGGGCCTCTCAACTGGTGCACAAGCAGAAGCAAGTGTCTCAACCGGTGCGGAAATAGTTTCTGTCATGGCAGCAAACGGTGACTCAGGACACGACATAGAGCGTTTTGAACTCTTAATGAGGCTACAATCTGGGAGCGAAGCCATGAACTTCAACAACACAGTGATACTTTTTGACACTGCATCAACCTCTCAGAACCTAGTCTACAACGGCACACTGTCGACTGACAGGGAGCAGGATACCAGCGTTACGACAGGAGACTACAGAGTCTACTATGTGAAGCAGGGACCAGACTATGAGTCAGGATACCTCTCTAGGGGAGATGTTGTAAAGGCCAAGTTCCGCTGCTCAGATTGTTCATCTACGACAGCAGACACAGGAGGAGTCGGAGAGAACAAGAGAGTCAGGATAAAGGTTGTGCCCCGTGTGGGGCAGGCTGCCCTTGTGGAGTTCACCACACCAGATGTGATAACTGACCAAAGGGTTCCACTCTGGCCTTAGGCGAAATAATGTGGCCTATTTTTTAGGCCACATACCATACTTTTTTTTATGACTTCTCAGAAAACTAAACTTAACTCTGGGCTTATTGTGTTTTCTGTTGTGCTTTGCATTACTTTGTTTTCTATGGTTTCTCAGGTCTTCACTCCACGGCCCTCTAAGCAGGAGGCTGCATCATTGGCGCCTCAGCTTGAAGTTTACTCTGTCATAAAGCCAATGTCTGCAGAAAATACCGTGGATGATATTGAGTCGATAATTATTGTCGGCGGAGGGAACATAACCAATACGACCTCATTGAACCTCACTGGACTGAGGGTTAATGTGTCTGTTGACGGGTTGGAGAAGGAAATACCTGATTCAGGAATTGAAATGCTGTATCTGAGGCGCAGCCCATACGGTGCAGATGGACTTCTTACATCTGGGGATGTGTTGTCTGCGGCATTCAAGATCCCGAAATCCCTGGTTGGCGGGGAAAAGGTCCTTTTGAAGTTTGCCTTGAATAATAAGACGACGGTGGTGTCTTTTAATGTGCCTGAAAAGATACCTTCTGCAAAAACACTTTTGTGGCCTTAGTTTGTTTCGTAGTCTGTGAGCCTTCTCTGGCGCAGTATGGTGGATTTGCTGAGGTATTTGTGTATTGGGAGGTTTAACCTGTTTTTTATGTCATCTAATGCGGAGTCGACTGACGGAAACCTCTGTGGTGGCTTCCCCATTGCGGCTCTCACGTTTTCCCTGACCTCCCAGACCCCCACAGGCATCACGTAGGTGTCGTAGATTTCCCGGAATATAACGCACCTGCCCTGCCGCCTTTTTTCATACAGTGCTTCGGCTGCTGCAAACCGTGCCGCATAGTATCCTCCCCCCTCATTGTATGCGTATTCCTTCCTGCCTTTGTTGAGTTCATGCTCCACAACGACTTCGGTGCCTGCAGGGCTTCCCCATATGGTGTTTGGAGACCACGCCTCAAATAGCTCAAACTCCCACGCCCCGGGGATGACAAGTATTTCGAAGTGGTTTTCCATGTATGTGTTTTCATAAACCTCAACTTGGGATACTTCACGCATGTCCTTTAACCTAACTATAATCTCTTTAGCTAGCATGTCGTCTACTGCAGTTATGCTCCAGCGTGTCGGAACCAATCTCTTGTTTTCCTCACCGCCTAGGGTGCCGGAGGATATAACGTCTGTGAGGTAGTAGACGTCGAAGTTTGAATCAAAAAGTTTCACAACCTGCTGCGTAGACTTCAAGTCGTCGGAAACTATGTAGTCGACCTTCCTTGGAATTACGGTGTTTTCAGTTATTTTGAATTTTTTCAAATCCCCCTGCGCACCCATCGGCTGGTGTATGGGTGAAAAGCTCATGCTGTACTGTGGGGCGGTTTTATAGTGTGCCTCCACATCCACTGCCTTGACTGAAAGTGCAAGTTCTTGCATTTCCTCGACATATTTTGACCTGTCAGAAACTGGTCGCTTCTGCCTGCCTCTGACGAGCATCGATCTCATGTTTACTATATCCTGCAGTGTCTTGCCATACCATGCCCCGGGGTTGTCTAAGACGTCTGCTAACTTGTCGTCTAAGGAGGTCATGGGGCCTGCTGACACGGTTGGGTAGCCGTTCCATCCGACGAACACTGAAGTGGATGGGCCGAACATCTCCTTGCTAAGTCGTGCCTTCACTTTTTTTTCATATGTCTTCGGTATCAGTGGACAGTATTTTTCACCGCAAAGGAGTCTCCCCCCCTTACATGCGAGACATATGTTTTTGTTCGGTTTATTCTGCTTGTTGCCGCATCCTTTTTCATTTGTCATTTCAGGATTATTTTTTTCTCGCGTTTTGATATTTTTTCCCCGTCACCTTTGAGGTCGTATCTGTACTCATCTATGAATGCCTGTTTTTGGCTTGGATTCCACATCTTCGTATTTTGTAGGTGTCCTGTGTCTCTAGCCCATACACTAACTGATTTGCTCTTGCATTTACCGCATTTTATGCCCTTTCCAACTTGTGTGTTGCCGCATTTTACGCACATGGTTAAGGGCCTGGACACTGAAAGGTATGTGACATCCTTTCTACTCAGAATCTTTGCAAGCAATGTTTTCATGTCATCTGGAGTGTATGTGTTTGAATTGAGTCTGACATGCGTTGTCGTGCGCCCGCCAACTATTGTGTTGAATTTTCCTTCGTTGTCTAGTTTCTCCCATAGGCTTTCATGGTTTATGTAGTGTGTCTTGCTGTAGTACTGGTTTGCGCCCCCGTTCACACGCGCCTTTTCCGGGAATTTATTGGAGTCTATCTTTGCAAACCTTGTATAGCATATACCTTTTGGGTCTCCAGTCAAGACGAAGTCCAGTCCGCTTTCCCTGCAGAATAAATCTGTCATCTCCTTCATGTGTTTGACAATCTTTAAACCGTATTTTACTCCCTCTCTGCTGTCTAAGCCGTAATTTGTCTGCGTCTTAACCAACTCGTTTAAGCCTGTGTAGGAGATTACATACTGTTGCTTTGACGGGTTGTAGTATCTAAGCCCCGACGCCTTTTGCTTGAGGAATGGGAGGAGGTTGTGTTCTAGGTTTTTCTCCATTACCTTCTTCTTTAGCAAAAGAACCTCGAATGCCTTCTTCATACGGTTTTCAAGGTTCGGGAGTGTATCTCCCCTGCAGTAGCCTATCTGAGGCAGGTTTATGCTTATGTGCTGTATGGTGCCTCTTCTAAAGCCGTTGAATTGTTTTTTCCGGTTTAGTATGTAGGGTGTCCCGTATTTTGACGCAAT
>JAHIYG010000263.1 GCA_018815265.1 Candidatus Altarchaeota archaeon
CTGAAACCTATGTTCCTGAAAACCCTTATTTGCTTATCATTGATTATTATGCTTCCATCTTCTCGCAGGTTATGCTGCTCAATAATGAATGCGTCACCGTCTAAACCAGATAGTTCCTGCAGTAATCCATTGCTTGATAGGTACTCGTCCGAGTCTATGAAGAGTATCCAGCCGCCCTTTGCCTTCTCAAGTGAGAGGTTTCTAGCCCTTGCAAAATCATCCCGCCAGGGGTCGTTGAATATTTTTGAAGTGTACTCTGGACAGAATTCTGTGAAGTCAAATGGACCGGTATTCACCAATATTATCTCATCAACGTATCCTTTTATGCTTTCAAGGCATCTTCTGAGGTCGTCGTTTTCCTCGTATGCGATTATGCAGGCTGAAACCTCAGTCATCTTGACTTAAATTCCAGTATTTCGCTGTCAACACCCTTTTTAATGAAGTCCAAAACATCCTTTTTTATCGCACTTTTGCTTGCGTCATATGTTTTAAAAATGGAATTTATTATCTCATCTACGGTCTTTTTCCCATCAATCAAAGCCCATATTCGAGAGCCCATTTCATTGAGCCGGTATATGCGGCCTTTTTTCAGCGAAAGGACATATATTTCCTCCTCCAGATCACGCACCTCTATTTCATCAGTCTTTTTTGGAATATCCTTCATCATTTTCCTAAACCTCAAGCTTATCTATCTCCTCCCAAAAGTCTGTGCCTTTAGTGAAGAATAGGTCATAGCATTTAACATTATTAACTATATCCCGTGCAGTGTTTAAATTTTTTAAGAGCATTTCATTCATCTCAGGAGAATATCCAGGATTAATGAATGACTCCTCTAGAATAGCCTTTAAGGCATCTGATGCTTTTTTCGGCTTGATTTTGTTATTTTTTGACTGATGTATGAAGAATATCTTATCCAACACAGCAGATGAGTTGCTGGGTTTCACTGACTCGTTTCCATAGTTGAAAAAATCCCCTCCTATGCCTGTCCCATAAGCCATGTATTTTTCGCCCACTTTCTTAACTACTATGTGCTCATCACTCATGACCTTGCAGTGCTTTGAAATACCTGCAATCGTTGATTTGCCTGTGTTAGACGGTCCCGTAAAGAGATATGCTTTTCCCCTGTGTATTAAGCCTGCGGAATGTATTAAAAGTGCCCCCCTTTGCGTGCAAAGCATGAAAAAACAAGTTTGCATTATGAACTTGAACAGGTTACGGTGATTCTTATGTATGTTGAATCTACCAATACCCTTAGACACATTTATATCGCCGTACAAATCACCATGGAAGACTATCAATTCGTCTTCAACAGTCATGAAATTGTCAAAAACACTCAGTTCAATAGTAAAATCTGGTTGTCCATCGCATATGAATTTCTTGTATTCTCTGCGTTGATGCTCCAAAAAAGTTTTATTGTTGCAGTTTACTAGGATGACAAAGCCTCCGGCTTCAATCTTGAAGAAATCCATCTTAGAAGGTGAATCGATATTATATCTAAATGATAGTACTATAATAGCCACGAGGCATTTAAATGGGTTCTAAAAGAAAGAAGATTGTTGTTTCTGCCGGATATTGCGGAGGCATAGGCGGGGCAGAAAGAAACCTAAAAGCTATGATAGAGTCAATGCCAGAACATGAATTCCACATAATGGCTAAGAAAGTCGTGAATACTGGATACTTTCCAGGATCAGGTAACTTCAGACTAAATGAAACACTTGACAAAGACGAAGAATATGACCTGTACATATATATGCGAGCAGGTAAACCACCCTACGTAGGCGACAGATACAACTTCAGGAAGAAAGCCATAATACAATCCGGCAATCCAGTATTTGACTTAGAAAAAAAATTCGACTACATCATCATGCAGGGAATAGACGGGTTGAAGCTCTGCAGTAGAAAAGACAAGTGCAAGATAGTGGTCGCAGACCCAAGAACAACATGGCCTGAAAAACTTAAAAAAGTAGAGGGACTTCCTAAGAAATTCTATCTAACAGTCTTTAACCCCTACCACCCCCTGAAAGGCGCCCACATACTGTATATGGTTGCAAAATACTCGAAATACCCTATGATATGGTGCTATAACAGCTCCTCAGAACTAGACTACAGCAACATAGGTGAAATAGAAAATGTCTTGCAGTTACACAATCTCCCACAGGAGAAACTATACTATATATACTCAAAGGCGACGGCATACGTTTCCTTCTCATTAAGCGAAGGCTATGGATGGGCAATAGCTGACGCCATCGCCCTAAATCTCCCGATAGTATCTAGGAGCATAGGAGTAGTCACAATGTTAGAGGACAAAAGTGGAGTCAGAATATATAATAACGAGAGGGAACTCAAGAAAATAATTGAAAACGCAGAATTCACTAAGGCAAAATACGACAAAATATTCAAGCAACACACATACAAAAAACTGTTCAAAGAGATACTAAAATGAAACCCGAATTCACAGTATTAATGTCAAACTACAACAATGAAAGATACATTGCAGAAGCAATAGAGTCAGTGATAGCACAGACATTCACAGAATGGGAGTTGATTATAGTTGATGACTGCTCAACAGACGATTCGATAAAAACCATAAAGCCATATCTAAAAGACAAAAGAGTAAAACTCTACAGGAACCGGTCAAACAAAGGATTTTCACACACACTAAAAAAAGCCATAAAAAAATCAAAAACTGAAATCCTTGGAATATTAGACAGCGACGACACCCTAAAAAAAGAAGCCCTAAAAATAATGTACAACTCCCATCTGAGGCATCCAGAATGCGGGTTGATATATTCTCAGTATGTATTCTGCAACAAGGACATGATACCTTTGAAAAAAGGCCACTCCGCAAAAATACCAAAAAATGACTCGAACATTAACCATTTTTGTGTCGGACCCTTCAGAACACTCAAAGAAACACATTACCAAAAAACAGGAGGTTTAGACGAAGAACTCAGCAGTGCGCAAGACCACGACCTCACATTTAAGATGGAGGAAGTATCTAAACTCTTTTTCACAGATAAGATACTGTATAATTACAGAATCCACAGAGAATCTATGTCATATAGGTTACGGGGTAGAGAAACCGACTACAGATACAGGTACCTTGCGACATACAACGCCTATCAGAGGAGATTGAATAAAGAAATACCAAGCATCACAAAAGAAAAAGCTGCAGAAACCATGTATAAGGCAGCAATGATAGAAAAGAAGAAAAAAGGAAGTAAAACATTAGAGTACCTGGAAAAAGCAATGAAACTGAGCCCCATAAAGGGGTGCGACGGAGTCCCGAATAAAATAGAAAAATCGAAAAAAACCCCAAACGCTAAAAAAGGTCAAAAAACTATTTTTTAATCCAGTATTCTCTAATAAAAAATCCATTCCAGCGGGCGTAGTGTAGCTGGCTATCACTCAAGCTTGCCAAGCTTGTGACCCGGGTTCGAATCCCGGCGCCCGCATGGAAAATTGGATTCGAACAAAGGTTCGAACGCACAGCAACCAAAGGTTGCTGACGCACCAAAAGCCACAGGCTTTTGAGTGTCCCGGCGCCCGCAAAGTGGTGCCAAACTTATAGGATTTTGTTTTTTATGTCTACGCTTATTTTTTCCTTTGCTGCTGAATTAATTATTTTTTTGAGTTTTTGCCTTTCTCTCTTGTGTAGGTTGGAGGCTATATATGCGAATTCTATGCCAGTACCTATGAGCCTTAAGTCGACTCCTCTTCTGGAGTCAAGCCCATAGAATTTAGTGTGAATTATTTCTATTTTGTCTATCTCAGCCCATGAAATGAATTTTTTAGGTGCGGTCCTTAGGATGCCACGGTCATAGATTTTGAATGAAGAATGTTCATACAGATTAACATTTAGGCTAAGGTACAGAATCAAGTAATAGATGCCAAGAAAAGCTATTAGTGTGATGGCATATTCAATCCTGAAAAAAACTATGAAAAATATAGAGGATATGAACAGAAGCAATATGTCGTTTAGAGTTATGCCCTTTAGAAATCTTTCCTTGTAGCTGTCCTCAAACAGTAACTTCCCAAAAGCCACTTCTCGCATTTCTGATTTCATAGGGTATATGTATAGTAATCCAAGGTTTGGCTTTTATACTGCAGTGTTTTATGTTTAGGTGATGAGAGTATTCTGGAAGTTAGCCATCACATTTGGTGTGTTAGCTTTGTTTGTTTTCATATTTGCCTTTGCCCTGGTGGCACTCATGAGCAGTTCAGACTTGCCTGTTCTCTCCGGGGGGGAGGTTTCGGTTATCCCAGTCTATGGAGCGATAGTCATGGGTGGTTGCCCAGGGGGGATTTTTTCCGAAGGCTCATGCGCTGATGTCGAAACCATAAAGCAACAGCTCAGAGATGCGGATAATGACCCTTCTGTCAAAGCGATAGTATTGGATATATACTCTGGTGGAGGAAATGTC
>JAHIYG010000264.1 GCA_018815265.1 Candidatus Altarchaeota archaeon
ATGTCGTCCACATCGACTCTGAATTCGTTTTCCTCCCTCATGACGACGGGGACTGGCTTGCAGTGGGCAAACCAAACGCACGGCTTGTATGCCACATAACTTGGCTCAGGCACTATCACTTCATCGCCGGGATCCAATATCGCCCTGAAAGCCAAATCCAACGCCTCACTTGTTCCGGTCGTCACAAGAACCTGATTCTCAGGATTGTATTTCATGGAATTCTCCCGATTCAGTTTCTCAGCAATCTTCTGCCTCAACTCAATCAAACCGTAGTTTGATGTGTAATTGTTAAAATCCTCCTCAATCGCGGCGATAGCAGCCAACTTCATGGGGTCTGGTGTTGGGAAATCTGGCTCTCCAACGCCCAAACTAACCACGTCCTTCCTCTTTGACACAATGTCAAAGAACTTCCTAATCCCTGAAAAAGGAATGTTTTTTACCCTCTCTGCAATCATATCTCCTCAGCTCACCGGCAGGCGCCTCCTTTTAGCCTCATAAAATAATGCACCGTCTCTTTTGAACTCCTTAAGTATCACATGAGTGTAAGTGCCGGTCACAGATTTCATAGGAGCAAGTTTCTCCGTCACAAACTCGCTTATCTCATCTATGTCCTCGGCGTGTACTGTAACCATCAAATCATATTTTCCGCTCATTATGAATACATCAGACACCCTCTTGTCCTTTGCTATTTCCGAACAAACCCTGTCAAAGCCGAACTTCTCCTGCGGCACAACCTTCACCTGTATCACAGCCACAGCTTTTTTGCCATTGACTTGTTTCCAGTCGACTGTAGCCCTAAAGCCCCTGATAACCTTCTCATCCACTAGCTTTTTAATCTCCTTTTCGACAGCATCCTGTGTTTCCCCAAGCATCACAGCCAAATCCTTTACTGACGTGCGCCCGTTAT
The DNA here is from genome assembly GCA_018815265.1 of Candidatus Altarchaeota archaeon. Taxonomy (GTDB): domain Archaea; phylum Altiarchaeota; class Altiarchaeia; order IMC4; family SCGC-AAA252-I15; genus JAHIYG01. The sequence continues at coordinate 908 of JAHIYG010000264.1, forward strand.
CATCCAAAAGCTCAAGTAACCTGATTCTATCCATTACATACACCCCCATGGAATGAAATATAATGATTCCAAAATAAAAAGAGGATTTAAATCGGTTAATCCTATTTTTACCATCAAATAGGAAAAGACCATAAACTGCTTAAGAAACCATCGCAGACAAATGAACCAGGGAAAACTACTGTCCATGACCAGATAAGAGAAGTAGAGATTGGAAGAGTATTCTCCCCCACGACAGTTCACATATCATTCATACGCCCTGAAGAGGGTGTGGAACTAAAAAAGATCGGAAAAAGAATAATCAGACACCCCAATAAATGCCTTAGAAGAGGATACGCCAAAGGACAGAGTCAGGAGGATTACACAGGATGGAGTGAAAAAACTGCACACCTCTCCTTTGACATTGCGCACCTATCAGGCGTTGATGGAGTAGTCCATGATGTCCTGGCAGTAACAGAAGTTTCAAGCATATCTGAGGCAGCAAACAACAGGCCAGCCGACAATCCTGTGTCGACTGCGGCACCCATACAAGATCATGAACGGCGAATAAGAACATGGCTTTACGTTGACGAAGAGGGAAACCTACTAAAACTTAAAAGTCGCAAAGATTCCACTCTAGCGTCTCAATTTCTTTCAGACGAATCCTACGAGCAATTAGCTAGATTCACCTACTCTGCGGGGATAGTTGGGAGAATACCCTACAACAAAGAACTACGGATACAAGCTGTAGGAGATGACTTCATCGACTACCCTGTCCCTTAAACGCAGGGACAAAAATAAATCAATCCAAATAACCACTCAGTTAGGATGAACTACTGTGGAATTTCCTTTAGCCTCCAGCCTGACCATGCTGCGCCGTAACATATACCCTAACACAACTGCATTTTCAACTTTCCCGCCGTCAACACCCATCAACTCACTGATGTCCACTCCCTTTTTTCTAGAGATTATCCCCAGGGTTTTTTCTGCGCGCTCGCCCAAAAGCGTTGTCTCCTGCGACACATCACTTCTGCCTTCTCTCAGACAAAGATATAGGCTTCTCCTATTCCTGTCATCAACCAGGATGACATCATCGACTGCAGCCAAATACCCTATCCCCGCAGCAACCATGAAAATCATTTCCTTCTCAGAAGGCACACCCAACTCTGTTTTTTCATAAACTCTATCAATCAAATCCGAAAGCGTAATCTTCAGAGCATAGCGGGAAATATCTCCTAACACCTCCCCTGCAGTCTTTCCTATCTCACGGTCTACACCCTCCGGTTCCCTGCCGAATGTCTCAGCCCTACGGTGCATGCCATACCCAAACGCCTTCCTCATGGCTTGAGTTTTTCTCGCCTCAAAATCAGAATCTATTATTGCCCAATCAGAAACAAACCCATGCGGGTCATAACTTTTTATCAACTGCATATCCTCTCCTGTAGGGTACTCACTAGTTGGTTGGACAAACTCATGAAACAGTGTCTTAGTCACATGGCCCTCCTGTGCAAGCCACCCCAATGCCATAAGCGCCATAGGCTCTGACCCCCTCCTATGGAGCACATCCAATTTTGAAACCCTCTGCTCCCCCTCCTTTAGTATCTGATGTATCCTACCTGAAACCACAGCCAACCTAGAACCTAAATCCCCAACATTCACTTTTTGAAGGGACGGCAGACTTGTGAAGTCAGTGCCTGCGAGGTCATGGGATTGCAAATCAATGCTTTTAGCCGTTATCATAGTCCTATCATATGGGGAATGTTGGAAATATAAACCCGTCTATCGCAAATCTTACTATGGTTCAGAACCACATGGGCCCAGACCAGATACCTCGCCCTCAAAGGCAGGATTTGGCATCCCAGCTTGCAGCCCCAGACTCGTTTCCTGGAAGAATAAGCACCATACAGATTGGGGAGGACCTGTTGGCTACCCACCCAGACGGCACATTAAAAAACACATCGGCATGCCTATTCCTCAGACAAAAAGGCCTGATAGACCACAACTTCATAGTGGCATCCAGGCCAAACCACGCTGCAGGAGCCATAAAAATGGCGTTTCTAATGGCATACCTGCATGGTGAAGGAATGGATATCCCGCAGCTGGGCATATCCAAAGACAAACCACCCTCTGAGGAACAACTGGGGATTCTCCAGCGCATATTCATGGGTGAAAAAATAAATGACGTAACCCGGGATACACTAGAACCTGTTAACACTGCTGCAAATAAATACGGTGAATTAGCACTCAAATCATACATCCCAATCGTAATGAGAGGATTCAAAGACAAGAAGGAAATATGCATCAGACAAGATGGGGAGACCAACATCGGCCAGGTTGAGGAGGCAATCAGAATACTCTCCCAAGACATGGGTTACCCATCATCCCAAATAAAAGTCATAGCTTCCCAACCCAAAATTTCAGAGAACCTCAGAGAATATTTCGAAAAAAAAGGAGAATTATTCAGACTCTACCCGCCGACTGGGACAAAAGAGGCGCAGACCGAATTCATAAATCACTCAGCCATAAAAACCACACACGGTATCAAACTCTACTACGCAGCAGGCACTGGGGAGCGCCTACTGACTGAAGAAAGCATGAGGGATATAGTGGATGGATACTTGACAGGTAGCGTAGACAGGCAACAATTGGGCAGGCAATTAAACGATTTACTTGGAAAATACGGCACAAGAAACAGGATGGGTGTAAGCAACCTCTCCCTATACATGGTTGACCCCAGCCACTTTGGCATAGAAGACATCAGGGAAGCCCACTCAACAGCCACTGAAAGGGAAGGAGCAGACTACAAACACACAGACGCAAAGCTTAAGCAGGTGCTTTCGACTATGATGCAGAAATACCATGATGCAACCGCTGAGGGATACCATACAGACGACGTCTCAGACAGTGAATGGCGGCATAAAATGTACACCCGCCTCATGGGATTGCATGAGGTTCAAAGGCCTGAGGAGATGAAGATTGGATTAAGCAAAGAATACGTTGGGGAGGTAAGATGGCTTCCCGGCGCGACAGTAGTACCTAACCCTCACTTTAAGGGGGGGTGGGACCTGCATTACCTGCCAGAAACCGGGACACATGAGAAGACGATAATACAGGACTTCGGAGACTACTGCAAGAGAAAGGGATTGAAGCTGGAGCATATAAACGTGGGCAGGGTTGTGGAATCACTTTCTAAACGGGAAAAACAACACCCCGACGAGTTAAGGGAAGTCTATGTCGTGGAATGGAAGGTGCAAGGCGACAAATCAAACAGGGTAGACCTACTACGGCGCCAAAAATGGGATGAACAATACTACCTGCTCGCACTGGAATTCGACTTAGGCGAAAAAGGCATAAGACTATGGGGCCCACACAAGCAGAAAGTTGAAAGAGATGAAGGCAGACTCAAATACGACGACAATGGAAGGCCCTACTTGGAGCGGGAATGGGGAAGACTATATGCTAGGCCATTAACCCGCGATGAAGCAAGGAATCTGACATTGGAATATCAGGAGTTCGTACTACACCGAAACAAGTTTGAGGTGGCGCTATTCCCAACCCACCCTGAAGTCCAAGTCACAGTGCCTGTGAAAGACAGAGGACCGATTGTCGGAGACTATGAAACATACTTTTTCATAAGAAGCTACGTAAACGGCGTTGCAGTAGACAAAATACCAGAAACCAAACTAGGCAACCCGGAATTCACCAAAAAACTAGTGCGTCTGATGGGTGTCGAAGCCGCACACAACGCCATAGTCGGGCGGATTAACCCATTGACTGGAGAGCACATATACGGCGACGGAGACGAAATAATACAGTTCAACAAACCCCTAACAGATGATGACTCCATGCCTGCTGGCTACATACGACCCGAAGAAACATCCGTGTTGGGCGATGTAGACAGTCCAATGTCACGATACACTCCCGGCTTTGCCAGATGGATTACTAGATTACTCCAAAAGGCAAAGGCTCAAGGCCTCTCAGCAAAAGATTTGCAAGAAATAGCGAAAGAATACTCTACTGCATTCCATGATGAAATGGTGAGTGTGCGAAAGAGAGTGTCTGAAAAACCCGGAATAAGGAACATGTTCCAATACCTCTCTCCTACAGTTGGCGAAGAAAGATACCAATGGCCAAGCTGCAGATACCTCGTACCCAAAGCAATAGACCGCCTCATGTCAACAGACATAAACGAACTGACAAGAAACCTACAATCCCATATACAGATGCCAGATTAGATGAGTTTCTTCTTCACAGCCAACTCAGCATTCAGTATTCCGCCGCCTGCAGCACCCCTTACAGTGTTGTGCGACAATCCGACGAACCGTATGTCAAACACGTTACACGGCCTTACCCTTCCAACAACCACAGCCATCGCCTTATCGATATCTCTGTCCTTCCTCGGCTGCGGCCTGTTGTTTTCTGCGATGTAGATAATCGGCTGCTTAGGTGCAGACGGTAAATCCAACTCCTGAGGCAACGCCTTAAAACCACTCCAAATCGAAAGTATCTCCTCAAGAGACGGCTTCTTCTCTTTAAAGCCCAAACTAACGCATGCGGTATGGCCGTCGACAACGGGAACCCTGTTGCAGTGGGCTGAAACCTTCATGGAGTCACTATTGACGAACCTCCCATCCTTTATACTTCCAAGTATCTTCAAAGGCTCCTTCTCACTCTTCTCCTCCTCACCACCGATGTAGGGTATTATGTTGTCGACAATATCCAATGAAGCAACGCCGGGGTATCCGGCACCTGACACCGCCTGCAAGGTAGTCAAAATCATCCTGTCCACACTGTAACCCTCCTTAATCAGGGCGTACACTGGAGTCAAGTAACTTTGTAGGCTGCAGTTCGGCTTCACAACAATGAAACCCCTACTCCAACCATGATTCTTTTTCTGCGCAGGTATTATGTCCAGATGGCGGGGGTTGATTTCTGGTATCAGCATCGGAACATCATCAGTCCACCTGTGCGCTGAAGAGTTTGAAAACACCGGCATACCATGCGATGCATACTCGCATTCAAGCGCCCTGACCCTCTCCTTGTCCATTTCGACTGCAGAGAATATGAAATCGCATTCGCCTTCCGCCTCGCCGACTTTAGCTGCGTCAAAGACCATCAAATCTTTCACAGACTCAGGTATGGGCGAAGTCATCTGCCACCTGCCAGCGACTGCCTCAGAGTATTTCTTCCCAGCACTCCTCTCAGACGCCGCGACAAAAACAACATTAAACCAGGGGTGACCCTCCAAAAGACGCACATAATTCTGACCCACCATCCCAGTGGCACCAATCACTCCAACATTGAGTTTTTCCATTGCAAAGCCGGCAGATATCATTTTCTTTCTCGCAGGATAATGCCGACTAATTACCCTGCGACTTGCAACTGAGCTTTAACTCAGGCGTGTGTCCGAGCATTGCTCGGCCACATTGCAAGTGCCAACACCCCCCAAGGGGGTGTATGGTTCTTTATCTTCCAAATATAAGAAATCCCCAAATAAAAAGCCCCTACATCCTCTTTTTTATTCTCCTCCTAAGTGCTCCTACTCCATGGTTTAGTAGGAGTTCGATTTTTGGCTTAGACTGGATTTTCACCTGCCCAGAAAGCAGGGCTTTTCTAAAGTCTTTCTCAAATGCGACCTTCACAGAACCCACTTCCTTTAATGCGTGGGCGTCTGAGCCCCCAACCATCGGAATCCCAACATCCCTACAAACATTTATTGGATCTCTGATGTTTCCAAACGTATGGCCGTTGACAACCTCCACCGCGTCAAATTCGACTTCAGCAATCAAATCGCCAACGCCTTTCCTTATCTTGTCAAAGGGGTGGGCGGCGACAGCCAAACCCCCCAACGCATGTATCCTCTCAACAGTCTCCTTCGCAGACAAGTCCCTGTCTACTTTTTTCTCCACATACAATGCCAATATGTGCCCATCTTTTGATGAAACCTCCATACCAGGTATTACCTCAAAATCAGGCGTCGCATAATTCAGCGCTTCAAGAGAACCCATTATTTCGTCGTGGTCCGTGATTGCAATACCCCCCAGGAAAGTCTTTGCATAAGATACCATCTGTAATGGGGTCGAATCACCATCTGAAAACGTGGAATGACAATGGAGCTCGTAATACATGCTCTAATAATTGTTTTACGTTATTTTAATGCATAAATAGATTACTTACAATGGCTTTGGTATTGGAGAAGAAAGACATACATAAGTTTCTGGAACACCTATGCTTCAAATACACGGTGGTTGCGCCGATAAAGAGGGAATCAGACACCACATTTGACATATACCAGAAAGATTCAACACTAGACCTAGGGTATGAGACAACCAATACATCAGTTAAGAGATACTTTTTCAAACCGCAAGAGACGCTTATCAAATACAAAAAGGGGAAGGCGGAAGTCCATGCAGAAGACGACAAACTCCTCGTATTCGGCTTGCAGATGGCAGACGCAGCTGCACTGAAGATACTAGATGAGGCGTTTGAAAAGCCAATACCAGACACACCCTATCTTGAGCGCAGGAAAAAAGCAACAATAGTCGCATTCGAAAACACCCCCACCCCCAATTCATTCTACGATGAGCTTGAACTAGACTGTGAAGGCGTCGCAGACGCGGTATTCACCGACGCAGGCGACAAATATGTGGTTGAAGCAAAGACGCCCAAGGGGGAGAAACTCGTCAAAAACAGATACATAAAAGGCAAAGACGTTAAAAACGCGGCTTCCGAAAAATTCAAAGGCAAAAAAATAAATCTGAAGAAGGTCATGAACTTCTTGGACAAGGGGCCAAACCACAGTCTGTGGATTGAGCTGGCAGAAGAATGCTTCGCATGTGGAGCATGCGCATACGCCTGCCCGATATGCCACTGCTTCGATGTCACAGACAGACTCAACATTACAGGGACTGAGGGAGATCGGAGCAGATGCTGGGACTCATGCATGCTCGCCGACTTTTCGGCAGTGGCAATGGGTGGAAACTTCCGCCCGGAAAGACACGAGAGAATACACAACTGGTACCACCATAAATTCTCAAGAGCAGTGAAGGAACGCGGAAAACCAGACTGCGTCGGATGCGGCAGATGCATCACAGTATGCCCTGCAAAAATCAAAATACACGACATAATAAAAAAATGCGAGGAAATGGGATGAACACATACCAACCCTACGAGATGAAGGTGGCAGGAATAGAAACGCTGTCACATGATTCAGTATTGGTTACCATGAAATTCAAGGCCGACACTGAACGGAAGAAATTCAAGTTCATACCCGGGCAATTCGTAGAACTCTCGCTGCTGGGATACGGTGAAATACCAGTGGGCATAGCATCAGCACCCCATGACGACATAGTGCAGGTTTCAGTCAGAAACGTCGGCAACGTGTCTGCGGCAATCCACAGGCTCGAAGTCGGAGACGCAATCGGCATCAGGGGGCCGTTTGGGAACGGCTTCAAAAAGGAGTGGATATCTGGAAAGGACCTCATAATCGTGACCGGAGGTTGCGGAATACCTCCTATGCGCTCTCTCGTATTAGACGTCATCAAACACAGAAAAGACTACGGCGACGTGAAACTGCTATACGGTTCAAGAACTCAGCAAGACCTCCTATTCAGGCAGGAATACCCTGCATGGAAGAAAAAAATCGATGTGCTTTTGACTGTAGACAAAGACGACGCCCCAGACACATCACTTCAGATGGACTGCGCAACCGGCGTTGTCACAAACCTCCTGGATGAAATTAAAATCACAAGTAAATCCGTGGCTGTAATGTGCGGGCCGCCAATCATGTACAAGTTCGTAATCAAGAAACTCCTGCAGATGGGGATGCCAGAACACAAAATACTCGTGTCCCTTGAGAGGAGGATGAAATGCGGCATCGGCAAATGCCAGCACTGCACGTCAGGTTCGAAATACGTCTGCTTGGACGGGCCGGTGTTCACCTATGAAGAAATAATGAAAGAATACGGAGGCCTATGATGAAGAAACTAGGGAAACCCACGATTGCAATATTCGACTTCACAGACTGCGAAGGCTGCGAAGTAGAATTCATCAACCTCAAGGAAAAACTAATGGATTTGATGGGTGAAACAGACATAATCAACTGGAGGCTCGCCAAAGACATAAACAGCCCAGGCCCATTCGACATAACATTCATAGAGGGAACACCAGTCACCCCCCACGAGCAGGAGATGCTGCGTGAAATAAGGGAAAAATCAAAATACCTCATAGGTTTGGGTGCGTGCGCCTGCACAGGCGGGATACCAGCTATCGTAGATGATGAGCTTGAGAGGCCGAAATTCTACAAACTCGTATATCCTCCGGAATACAAGCCTGAAGGAACCGAAGCCAAGCCATTGAGTGCATACGTCAAAGTCGACTACATGATAAACGGATGCCCAGTTGACAAGGACGAGATTGAACGCTACATAACGGAACTGCTCGCAGGCAAAAGCCCGGAAGACCGCGACAACCCAGTATGTATGGAATGCAAGATAAACGACAACAGATGCCTGCTTGCAAACGACCAACCGTGTCTTGGACCAATAACCCGCGGAGGCTGCAAGGCGTTCTGCGTCACGCAAGGTAAAAGATGCTACGGCTGCTACGGCCTCGTAAAAGACGGAAACTTCAAAGCAATGGTTAAAAGACTAAACCAAATACAATGCGAAGAAGACACCAGATTAATGCTCAACATGTTCATGAGCGAGACAAAAGAATACAAGAGGGCATACAAATGAAAAATGTTGTTCCACACTACATAGCAAAGATTGAAGGGCACGGCTCCTTAAGGATAGACTACACCACAGAATCTGCGAAGATGCAGATACACGAGGGAGAGAGGCTATTCGAGGCGATGCTTGTAGGCAGAAACTACGAAGACGGCGTATTCATACCCCAGAGAATCTGCGGAGTCTGCCCCACAGCCCACTGCATGTCAGCGCTTAAGGCGCTCGAATACGCAATGGACATTGAAGTGTCGAAGACAACACGGGACCTGAGGAAACTCATGCTCTGCGGTCAGATGATACAAAGCCACGCCCTACACCTGTTCTTTCTCGTAGTCCCTGACTACCTCCACGTCGACAGCGCACTCGCGTTGGTTGACGCAGCGCCTGACAAATTCAGGATGGCGTTGAACCTCAAAAAAATAGGCGACAAAATAGTGGAGGTCGTAGGTGGTCGGCCAGTCCACCCCATCACACCCCAAGTAGGTGGTTTCAGCAAGGTGCCAACCAAGCAGCAGCTTACCCTCCTGAGGAAAGAGCTTGAAATCACGCTCGCAGACGGTGTTGGATGCGTCAAACTCTTTGCAAGCCTGCATTACCCTGAACTTGAGAATCCCACGCAGTATCTGAGCATACAGGCAGACAACAAATACGGATTCTACGGAGGCCTCATAAACTCGTCCACTGGAGACGTCTTCGACATCTCAGACTACAAAATGCACATTGAAGAGTTTGTACAACCCTATTCAAACGCGAAATTCAGCAAGACCAAAAAGAACCCCATGATGGTCGGGTCGCTGTCTCGGCTTAACCTCCACAGCATATTCCTAAACCCAATGGCTTCAGAAGAGCTTGAGGCCTCGGGGATAAAGTTCCCAAGCTACAACAGCTTCCACAACAACTTCGCGCAAGCCGTTGAAATACTGCATTTCATAGAGGAGGCAATAGCCAGAATCGACGATGTGTTGAATGAGGGACTTGCTGACTACAAACAAAAAGTGAAAGCCAAGGCGGGAGTGGGGTCAGGCGCCGTCGAGGCTCCACGCGGCACACTGTACTACACCTATGGAGTCGACGACAGGGGAAAAATCACGGAATGCAACATCATAACCCCAACCGTCCAAAACCTATTCAACATAGAATATGACGCGCAGGAGCTTTTGCAGATAACAGCCGGAAAAAAACAAGCAGAACGAGAGAGACTTCTAGAGATGCTCATTCGGGCATACGACCCATGCATCACATGCTCAGTACACTAAACAAAATGCCATATGCAAAGCCTGTCAAGGTGATATCAGTCGATGGGAAAAAGGCACTCGTACAGACGGAACATGGAAAGAAGAGAATAGACGCAAGCCTTATTGGGAACATATCACCCGGCGACTACCTACTGCTGCATGACAGCCTGGCTGTGAACAAACTGGAAAAAGACGATGCATTGGAGACAATGGAAAAATTAGGCAGTCTTTAGTTGCCGTGCAACTTTTTCTTGAATACGCCGTCGACCGAATCCTCATGGAATACCAACTGCATGTGCGGATAGGCAATTGCGACCCTGTTTTTGTTTTCTGGCTTGTTGAATGCATCAAGTATCTTGTCTGTTATGTCTGACTTGATTTTGTGGCGTTTGTTCTGCCTGCAGATGAACTTCACCTTGACTACCACACAGGACTGGTCCATGGAAACAAGAACAGTTGGCTCGTCACTCAACTCCTGCTCCTGTGGCGTGCCATAGAGATAGGGCCTCATCTTTTCAGAGGCTTTTTCCATGCTATTGCCTAAAGCATCCATGGTCGCGGCTTTAATCAAATCCTTAGCCAACGCAAGATCGCTTTCATAAGTCACAGAAACGGGAATATACTCCCAAACATACGGGAAGTCGCTTGAGTAATTGTGTATGGCTTCAGTCAACACTATATTGTTTGGAAAGGTAATTTTGACGCCCGTTGGTTCAAAACCCTTCATGTCACCGCCAACCTCCCGCAGCACTGTGTTGAAGGGGGTAATCTGGTCGACGTCGCCTTTTATGTCCTTGATTAAAATCCTGTCCCCCACCTTGTAAACCCTCTTGGAAAGTATTATGACCCACCCCACAAGGGAGGTTAGGGGCTGCTGCATTGCGATGGCGAGACCTGCTGAAAACACCCCGATTGAAATCCCCAGAGACTCAAGAGAGCCTGTGAACTGGGCCAATACTATGACGAATGTGACAACCCACACTCCATAGTTCCAGACAGTCAAAAGATGGCTTCTGCTGTCTCTCTCAAGGAAAAAGAAGAACCCGTCAAGTATGGGGGTGCTTATGCCAAGAAACAAGGTTGCGAGAATGAAAACAGCTGCAGCGACCTGGATGCTTTTTAGTATGTCCAAAAAATCCGGACTTAATTCGATGACGTCATACATGACAAGGACTCCCAATACATAGTACGCCCCGATTACGATAAGCGACAAACCGATTATGATAATCTGCTGCTGCTGTATCTTCCTCATGTAACTCTGAAGTATCTCCCTTTCCCTGTCAATTATTAAAGGCAGCTTCATGGTAGTAAATTGGTTTCAATAGATTTATATAATTGCTATTCAATACCTATCTTAGATGATTTGATGGATCCCCAGAAAACACCGTTACATGATGCGCATGCAAGGCTTAATGCGAAAATTGTGGACTTCCACGGCTGGCTCATGCCCATACACTACACATCAATAGTGCAGGAGCATGAGGCGGTCAGAACCAACGCGGGACTTTTTGACGTCTCACACATGGGGGAGTTTCTAGTATACGGTTCCGAGGCGACGTTATTCATAAACAAGCTAGTCACAAACGACGTCACAAAGATAGATGACAAACAGTGCATGTATACCCCAATGTGCATTGAAGAGGGCGGCATAGTCGACGACCTCATAGTCTATCGCCACAGCAGAGACCACTATATGCTAGTAGTCAACGCCTCAAACATAGAAAAAGACTTTGACTGGGTGAACTCCATCAAGAAAAAATACTTGGATGAAGTGAAGAAATACAGGGACAGCCTAAGTGAGAAAGACTTGGTAATACGAAACGTCAGCGACAAAACATCGCTTATCGCACTGCAGGGCCCGGCGTCAAAGGAGATACTGCCGAAGATAACAGATGAAGACGTATCCCAAATAAAAAGATTCCATTTCGCAGAGGATATCGGCATCGGAGATGCGAAAACCGTCGTTTCACGGACAGGTTACACCGGTGAAGACGGCTTTGAAATATACCTGCCGTCAGAGCTTGCACATGAGGTGTGGGATAAGATAATGGATGCTGGAAAAGAACACGGCATCATGCCGTGCGGGTTGGGGGCAAGAGACACCCTGCGGCTTGAATCAGCCCTCATGCTGTATGGTAATGACATAGACGAAAAAACAACCCCATTGGAGGCGCCGCTTACATGGACTGTTAAACTTGACAAAAACGATTTTATCGGAAAAGAAGCCCTTCTCAAACAGAAGAATGCAGGAGTCAAGAAAAAACTGGTGGGCTTCGAACTCACTGAAAAGGGAATACCCCGGTCAGGCTATGAACTGGCAGCAGACAGCGAAAAAATAGGCTATGTGACCTCTGGAACATACTCTCCAACACTCAAAAAAAGCATCGGTTTAGGGTATGTAAAAACACCAAAAGCAGTTGAAGGCACTGAAATAGAGGTTATAATAAGGGATAAGCCCGTCAAGGCGAAAACCGTGAAAATACCCTTCTACAAAAGGGTTTAAACCCTCTTTTATAGCTCCCCTACCTATATCTTCGGGAGGCTCGTATCAAAACTGGCAACTATTGTCGCCAGTTTGACGCGGAGCAGACGTATGTCTGCTAGCGTACCAAAACAGCGTCGCTGTTTTGTGTATAAGCTTGAAACTTATATGTTACAAGGGGGTATAATCCGTTTCCTAAAGGAACGGTTTCATCGCTTATGAAGGCTTATCTGGCTGTGGAAGACGGTACATTTCTTGAAGGTAAGGCATTCGGGGGAGACAAGGGTGCTCACGGAGA
>JAHIYG010000265.1 GCA_018815265.1 Candidatus Altarchaeota archaeon
AGTGTTTCTTTCGTGCATTGGGCGGTCCAGTATTCCTGGGCTGTCTATTATCTGGTAATCTGTGTATTTTATTTTTTTGTAACCCACCATTATCTCCACTGTCGTGAATGGATAGGATGCGATTTTTATTTTGCTGCCTGTGAGGGAGACGGTGTATGTGCTTTTGCCGGCGTTTGGGAGTCCTGCGACAACGAGTGTTGGCGTGTCAGCGCGTATCGGCGGGAAAGCAGTTAGTATTTTCCTTGCATCCACCAAGTACTTCAGTTCTGGATTAATCCTTTTCACGAATGAGTCGCAGCGTCCCATGAACGCCTTGCTTTGTTGCGTATCCTTCTGTGTCTTAAGCTTTCTTAATGTCTTGTTTTTCAGAAAGGATATGCGTTCACTACACCATTTCACGGTCGCTAGGCTTTTCTTGTATCTGTCCTTGTCTATCTTCAAATCCAGGAGATGCCGTTGGAACTCTGTAAGGTCCTCATATCTCGGAAACTGGGTAACGACGGCATCTAACTCTCCATTTATAACTGCAGACATTACCTCAACTCTTCTTATTTCGCCTGTTAGTATTTTGTCCTGGATTTTGGGGCCTCTGCCTCTCGCCATTTTGGCGTTTTTTGCTCCGCTAGAAAAGGCCCTGTCTACGAGTTCCTCGCTTTTTGGCACATATGGCAGCCTAAACATTGTTATCCCTATTTATTCTAATTTTCTTATATGTTGTTGGTGTTGTCTTATGTCTAAGCAAAAGATTAAAATAAAGCATTTGGGTATCTTTTCGACTGGGAAATTTGTGGCGGTATTCAATTTCATACTGTCTCTTGTGTTGATTGGCGTCGGCGTTGTGTTGGGTTTGGTGTTCGCATTATTTGCGTTGATTATCGGGGTAGTGAGCGGAGACTTCAACACACTTGTTGCGGCTTTGATTAGCACAGTCACCATGGCGTTGGGTTACCTGTTCACTGGAGCCGTCGCAATAGTGGTGTATACCGTAGTCGGTTTTTTCATGGGTGCGATAGTCGCGTTTGTCTTAAACATCGTGGTCAAACTCTCAGGCGGCCTTTCATTTGACGCTGAAGTGAACTGATGGCAAAGGTTGCTTTCATAGGCGACTCGCACATGGGTTATCGCCATCGGTTCAAGGTTGAGAGGCTTTCAGACTTTGCGAGGTCTTTTGAGGAGGCTGTTGAAAAGGCATTGTCTGAGTCACCTGACGCTGTTGTCTTTTTGGGGGATATTGTGCATCATCCAAGACCGGATCCTGTCTCCTTGAGGACTGTTTTGAGAAACCTCATAATGTGCGCTGAAAAAACCAATGTAGTGGTTTTGGTGGGAAACCATGAGATAGAAGGCCATTTAGGCACTACATATGCTCCAATATACTCTGACCTACACGAAAAAATCCATGTGTTGACCTCTGAAAACCCTCATGTAATCTTGGATTTTTCAGGGAGAAAATATGGTTTCCACGGGTTTGAGTACACGCGTTCCCCCGATGTTGTGAAGCAGAAGATGGCAGAGGTTTCAGGGGGTGAAAGGGGGGATGTGAACATACTTTGTCTGCATCAGGGTATTGAAGGCTATGTTTCCCCGTTTGAGGTTTCGGCGCAGGTTTTGCGCCATAGTGCGCCTAAGTTTGACTTGATTGTTGCGGGGCACATACACAAGAGGCAGACTATCGGGGAAATAAGTGATTTGACGCCAGCATATTATGTCGGCTCGACTGAGAGGACTAGCTTTAACGAATCCTCTAACCCTACTGGCTTTATGGTATTTGATGGGGAGGACTTCCGCAATCCACGATATGTCACTGTTTCCTCGAAGTCTATGGAGTATGTGAAAAAGGACTTCAACGGAACCCCTGAGCAGTTGAACCGCTTTCTGGAGGCTATAATATCCAAGAGTCAGGCTGATCTTTTGAAGGTTGAGGTTGAGGCCTCATTGGATGGTGATTTCCTGGATGTCAGGCGCGACTTCAGCCAGTATGAGGCAGGGAGGACTCTCCTTGAGGTTTCTGTAGTGCCTAAGTCAGCAGGCGAAAAATCCATCGACCTAGACCGGCTGATTCTGGATGAGGCAGTATTGACGCAGTATTTCGAGAAAACAGGGAACAAAAACGAGAAACTTAGGGAAATATGCCTGGAGTTGTTCAGAAAATATGGTTCTTGAATATTTATTATGTATCATTCTCTTTAGTCTACCATGATTTGTTTTGGGAATAAACTGGATGACCTTTTGGGAGGGGGTGTGTCTGACTCATTGGTGACTCACATATTCGGGCCTCCAGCTTCTGGGAAGACTAATCTTGCGTTGATGGCGTCTGTTGCGGCGTTGGGCAAGGGGAAGGTCATATACATCGACCCGGAAGGCGGTTTCAGTGTCGAGCGCATTAGGCAGCTTGCATGCGACCGTTTTCATGAGGTTTTGGGAAACATCCTGCTTGTCAAGCCTACGACTTTTGACGAGCAGAAGCTTGCGTTTGCAAGGCTTGACGAGTTGGTGACGTCGATGAAGGTGTCCCTCATTGTTGTCGACAGCATTGCTATGCTTTATAGGATGGAGGAGGACAAGGATGTGAGGATGCTTGGTAGGATGCTTGCGCAGCTTTTGCGGGTTGCCAGAAAATACGAGCTCCCGGTTCTTCTAACGAATCAGGTCTACAGTGACTATGAGACGAAAGTGACTCGCCCTATCGGCGGCACTATCGGCGAGTATTTCACCAAGAACATGGTGGAGTTGGTGAGAAACCACGATGGCACAAGGCATGCGATACTTCGTCGCCACATTTCAAAGCATGAAGGCGAGGGTTTGGAGTTTCGGATAGTTGATTCCGGGATAGAGGTTGTGTCAGAGTTCTGCACGACCGAAAACCCTCTGGA
>JAHIYG010000266.1 GCA_018815265.1 Candidatus Altarchaeota archaeon
TCAGAAACCCAAGTCTGGGCGTGCACGCCATTCGTTATCGCATCAATGCTATATCCTGGAAACATCTTCTGCGTCACTTCACCATGCTTTTTAGCCACACCATTAACGTATTTAGAATGATAAAGCGCCAAATAAGTCATATTAAGCTTCTTATGCTGGTCTATGATATGGTCATGGTCCAGTGCGTCGACACTGCAGAAGTTCTTCAATACATTCTTGGCCATATCCAATTCAAACGAGTCGTGACCTGCAGGCACGGGCGTATGCGTGGTGAAAACGCAAAGCTCCCTGACCGTCTCAATGTTCCCCTCATAACGGTCCATCAACTCCAGAGTAAGGAGTGCCGAATGCCCCTCATTCATATGATATGCAGTCAGATTGTCTAGGTCAAGAAGCTGAAGCATTCTGACGCCGCCTATCCCCAAAAGAGCCTCCTGCATCAGCCTATACCTCCTGTCGCCGCCGTACAGATGCGACGTCAAACCGCGGTCTTGCGGAGAGTTCACGTCAATGTTGGAGTCAAGGAAAACCACAGGCACAGTATGCCCCTTCAAACCCTTTATTTCATACACCCACGCCTGAAGTTTAATATCCCTACCTTCAAG
Source organism: Candidatus Altarchaeota archaeon (assembly GCA_018815265.1). Lineage (GTDB taxonomy): Archaea > Altiarchaeota > Altiarchaeia > IMC4 > SCGC-AAA252-I15 > JAHIYG01. The sequence continues at coordinate 606 of JAHIYG010000266.1, forward strand.
GTTAACGTTGACTTTATCAGAGAGGAGACTCATCTGTTTCCTGTGGTCCCAGTTCACATCTGCTTCCCGTTGATTACCCCATTCATCCAGTTCCTGGTAAAAATACCCCTTCTCATTTAGAAGTGAAACACCCACTGCAGGGACATTCAAGTCAGCAAACGACTTCAAAGTATCGCCAGCGAGTATTCCAAGGCCCCCCGCATATATCGGAAGCTCAGGCGCCAACCCTACCTCCATCGAGAAATATGCTACTTTTCTCTCTTGAGGATTGTATTTTCTGAAGAGTTTCATATATTCATTCCTTCAACTTGTTCTGAAGCTCTAAAATGATGTTTTTCAGTTCTTCAATCTTAGTTTCCTGTTTCCTAAGCTGCTCTGCAAACTTGTAGTGGTCACGCATTCTCGCCTGAGACTCCTCCAATGCCTCCTCCCGCAGCGCAATTTCAATATCTGTTTCAGTCACAATACCAACAAGCATATTATTATCAACAACAGGAAGACGTCTGAAACCCCCTTGAGCCAGTATGTTAGAGGCAGCATTCACAGAAGTAAAAACCCCAGTAGTCGTGATTTGAGCATGCATTACCTCAGCAACCTTTGTTTTTGTAGCATCCTTGTTCGCAGCAACAACCTTATGAGCTATGTCTCTTTCAGTGATAATACCCGATAGTTTCCCATTTTTTGTGACTGCTACCGAGCCTATCTTCTTTTCAACCATTAACTTAGCGACAGCCAAAATATTTGATTCCTCGTCTATTGTGACGACAGGAGCCGTCATTATGTCCCTTACCGTTTTCATTTTCTCAAATAATATCAATTATTTTGTGTTCATGCCTTAAATATAAAATAAAGTAATAATCCTAAGACACATGAGATGAGAACCATATATTTTATTATTGTAATAGCGTTGATTTTTGGATGCCTCGAAAAAGAAGAGATATCTCCACAAGTAGGCAATAAAATAACCACAACCCAGGAGATAACAACCACAACGACCACTTTCCAGCAGGAAACCATAGAGGAGTTGCCTGAGACGACAGCATCCCCAACAACAGAGATTGAGACGACAACAACCACATTGTTTTCTGTAGCATCATGCGTTGAAGCTGCAGGATTTGGTTCAAACAGGATGATATACACTTACACTAATGTCTGCGGCAACAAATGGACTGACGAAATCAAGACAAACTCCCGAAGGGTCGGGAAGGAGGCAATGCTTTTGAATGTCGGTCTGCTAAAGGAAAAGGAAACCAATCTGCTGTCCTGCTTTTACAGAGGAGACGCTAGCAGTGGAAATTACGGAATGTGTCCAATGCTTTACTGCCCGAAAAACGGAAACAGAAAAGAGGTTGTTGGGAACTTCCCAATAGCAAAGCAGGTCAGAGAATTTGCACTAGAGTGCTAATATGCATTTTTAATTTTTAGAGCATATAATATCTGGATGGAGAGGAACAAAAACATTGCAAAACTGAGGGAGGGATATCTTTTCCCAGAGATTAACCGACGGAAAAGAAAGTTCCTGGAAAATAACCCTAATGCAAAAATCATCAGTTTAGGAATTGGAAACACCACCGAACCGCTCAAGAAACACATCACAAAAGCCTTAGTTGAAGCCTCAACTGATTTGGGGACAGTGGAAGGATACAGTGGATACGGTGATGAACAAGGCCTCACTGCACTCAGAGACAGGATTGCGGAAAAACTCTACGGAGGCATTGTTTCCGGAGAGGAGGTATTCACGTCAGACGGCGCAAAATGCGACATAGGAAGGCTTCAGGTGATGTTCGGCAATGATGTTTCAGTCGCAGTCCAAGACCCGTCATATCCAGTATACGTTGACGGGTCAGTCATAATAGGCGCAACCGGAGAGTTCGACGATTCTAAAAAACAGTTTGGAAAGATGACATATCTGCCCTGCACCCCGGAAAACGGTTTCTTCCCAGACTTAGAAAGGTGCAAGAAGACAGACGTGATATATTTCTGCAGCCCAAACAACCCGACAGGCGCAGTGTCAACTAAGAAACAACTGAAGGAGCTTATTGACTGTGCAAGAGACAATAAATCAATAATAGTCTATGACGCAGCCTATGCTGAATACATAACAGACAAAAAACTGCCCAAGACTATTTTTGAAATAGAAGGTGCGAGAGATGTTGCTTTAGAGGTGAATTCATTCAGCAAACCGCTTGGGTTCACAGGAGTCAGGCTCGGATGGACAGTAGTGCCTAATGAGCTGACATATGACGGCGGCGAGAAAGTCATAGACGACTGGAACAGAGTCACATGCACAATATTCAACGGAGCATCAAACATAGTCCAGAAAGCAGCCCTGTCAGCACTAGATGACGCTGGATTAGATGAGATGAGGAAGACTGTCGGATTTTACATGGAAAACGCAGCCATAATACGGAAGACACTCAAGGATGTAGGTGTTGAAGTCTACGGTGGAGACAATGCACCATATATTTGGGCTAGATTTCCTGGCAGAAAGTCATGGGATGTCTTTGAAGAGATACTGGAAACCGCCAATGTAGTAACTACCCCAGGGTCTGGCTTCGGACCGGCAGGTGAAGGATTCCTTAGATTCTCATCCTTCGGCCATAGAAAAGACATAATAGAGGCATGCGAAAGACTCGAGAAAAATCTTGGCTAAACAGTATTTATGCCAGTTGTTCCCCATAAAATACATGTCGTGGTGGTTTTTTGGAAAGAGGAGGGAAGAGGCAGTACAAGACCCAACCAGCGCCGATGGAAAACGTGAACTTCCCCCGATAATAGAACAACCCCCTACAAAAACAGGTACTGTGAGGATACCCACTAGAGAAATCAGATTCGACTCCCTAAGAGAAAAAGTAAAAGGCAGGAAAGAACATGCCTTCGTAGAAGAACTACACCGGCTCAAAACAATATTCGACGTCTCTGAAAAGGCAAGTGAACACATAGATGGGGAAAGACCAGCAGACGCAATAGAAGTTTTGAGAAAGGCCATCAAACTGCCGAAGGTAGACTCTGAAACAGGCATAAATGTTGAGACACTTCCTGAGGATATGCGTGCGCAATACTATCTTTCAGCGGCAAAAAGACAACTCATGGAAGGGATAGTGTCAGCATCTGAGAGGCATATCCCGAGAGATGCCGACCCAAAGGTGATTATGGACGCGTTGGAACTCTGTGGGATGCTACCGCCAAGAGATAGACAGGACAAGCTGAGGATGTCTAGCCTTTCAGATGCTGAATGGGTGACGTATACCCTGGGAATGGTTAGAGAGAGCGCAGAAAACTATAGATACATGAGCCGGGTCATTTTGGAGTCTAAACCTTAGATTCATCTCCAGCCGGGTTTCACCCATGTGTCAAACATCACATGCAAAAGTTTGGGTACTTTGGAGACTACATCCATTGCAGTTATTACGCCGACCGCATTACCTGTGCTGTCCACCACCACAAGCCTTTTTATTTTCTTGGCACCCATGACTTCAGCCACTTTCTCCACCATGTTAAGCTGGTTCACAGTCACTGCCGGGGACGACATGTATTCGCCGACTTTTGACTTCCTAATGTCTTTTTCGAGAACAACGAGTTTTCGGAATATGTCCTTCATAGTGATTACACCCTCGACCCTACCTCTGGAACCGACGACCAATCCGCTGATGTTATGCAATGCCATTAGCTTCACAGCCTCAAAAACAGACTCTTCAGAGGAGACAAATATTACATTCTGAGACATCACATCTTTTACTAGCATAGTGGAAAGGTTATGTGAATCACATATTAATTAAGGCTTACATCAATAATGGGGAATATGGGTGAGCAAGAGCGTGGAAACTTCAATTGGGGGCTTTTTCTGCCGGGAATTGCCGCAGCATTAATCTGCATAGTTCTGTTCTCAGGCACTCCTAGGGGAATATACAACAACGGAGACTACCAACAATGGAGTGCCGCGCCACTTTCTGACATAGACTTGGTGAAGGGCATATCAAATGCCGCAGCCATGTTAGTTTATGTTTCAGTATACGGCATAGGGTTGATTCTCTTAACTAATGGGAAAAAAAGGATAGACCAGCAGGTTAAAGCAGAGTATCGGTTGATAGCCATCTATCTGCTTTTTTCATTCCTGATGAGCTACCCCCTAGCTTTCCAGTCTAGGACGCATCTGCCAGGTGACGTCGGCGATGAATATCGGTTCATATGGTATCTCAACTGGGGAAAAAAGTCATTTCTGGGGTTCATGGACCCATTCCACACAGACACACTTGCTTACCCAGTTGGTACGTCGCTTATTTTTGCAGAGGCTATGTTTCCAGTATCCATTATCTCAATACCTGTGCAGCTTATATCAGGCGTAATATTCACCTATAATTTTCTGGTTTTTGCCTCCATGGTCTTTTCAGGATACGGGATATACAAGCTAGTCAGGTATTTGACTGGCGACTACAACGCCGCCGCAATATCGGGTTTGGCTGCTGCAGTGATGCCCTATCGTTTCGCACATTTGGTAGGCCACCTGAACCTCATAACCACGCAGTGGCTGATTTTATACATTTATTTTTTTACCAAAGCAATGGGTGAAAGGAAAAAATTCGACACTTGGATGTCTGTGCTGTTTCTGACCATAACAGCGTATACTGGATTCACATATCTTTTTTTCGCAGGAGTATACACCGGAGCATATCTGCTTTGGAAGTTGATAGTCAGTTTTTTTAACAAACGTGGAAACAGCAAAGCATTGAATGAGCATATCTCGGTTTTTACGATTGTTGCAACCACAACATTAATTCTCTCCGCCCCGCTGATGTATCTGGTCGTTTCAGAATACGGTTTGTTTGAGCACCCTGACCGGACATTTGAGTCAGTAATTAACTCCGCGGACCTTTTCGCATATGTTACGCCGCCAAGCTTCAACCCCCTGCTAGGGCCATATGTCGCGGGGGTAGAGGGGAAGTTCTCAAGCTTTGTTTCTGAGCGGACAGTGTATCTGGGGTGGAGCATACTTTTGGCTGCTGCATACGGCGTATACCAGCTTATCAAGTCGTTCAAGATAGACAAAAAAAACGATATGGATATGGTTTTTTGGGTGTTTTTCGGGTTATTCTGCTTCTTATTGTCTCTTGGCCCATACCTGCATGTGTTAGGTGATGTGAGAGAGGATATTACACTGCCATATGAGTACATAACCAATATGCCAGTGTTGTCTATTGCTAAAACCCCTGTGAGATACAGTCTCATAGTGGCTATGGCAGCGATTATATCGGCTGGATACGGATTATCTAGGATAAAATGCAAGAGTAAGATGCTAGTGTATTATGTCTTGATAACCCTGGTTGTGGTGGAATATCTGCCGATACCTTATATTACCAACAGGGCTCCTAATCCTGAGTGGGCGATTTTCCTAAGGGATAAACCAGGAGATATAGTCTATGAACTGCCAGGCTCTACATACAGTGAGTACTTTCAAGTCTACCATGACAAAACAAGGTTGCAGGGAAGATTAGGGGGTAGGATGCCGAAGAAAACCGAGGAATACACATCAGGTGTAGACAGGGATTCTAAGTCTATGGGGGCATATTTTTTTGTTTCAAAATACAAGATAGACTATTTTGTAGTGCATAAGCAAAAGATAGACAGTTTGAAAAATACTTTAGAGTATCTCAGTTCAGAGTTTGGAAACCCCATGTATTCAGATAATGACGTCATAGTTTATGATACTAGAGAAAAGAGATAATTGGGGGAGGGTTAATACCCCCAACAGATGTTTAATAGTCCATGCCGCCCATACCACCGCCGGGTGGCATGGCTGGCATATTCTTATTGCTGGATGCTATTATGTCGTCGATTCGCAGTATCATCTCCGTTGCTTCGCTTGCGCTTTTGACAACTTGGCTTTTTAGTTTCATTGGTTCCAACACGTTCTTGGCTGCCATATCTCCAACCTTAGATTCTAGGACGTTCACTCCAATGTTTACGCCGTCTTTGCCGTCGTGTTTGCTCCTCAAGGTCACCAAGGTGTCGATTGCATCCATGCCAGCTGATTCCGCAAGAGTCTTGGGTATTACCTCCAATGCGTCTGCGAACGCGTTTACTGCAAGCTGCTCCCTGCCTCCGATGCTGTCTGCGTATTTCCTCAGTTCTTTAGCGAGTTCAATCTCTACAGCGCCCCCTCCTGCGACGTATTTGCCCTGCTCAAGGGCTGCGGCTGTCACCCCTAATGCGTCGTGTATGCTTCGTTCTGCCTCATCCACGACATGCTCTGTTCCTCCGCGCACCAATATGCTTACTGCCTTGGGATTCTTGCAGTCCCGGATGTATATCATTTCATCGCCTGCGGTTTTAACTTCCTCGATGATTTTTGCGTTGCCTAGGTCTTCTTTGCTTATGTCTCTGACGCGGGTTATAACCCTGGCACCTGTTGCCTTGGCAAGTTTTTTCATGTCAGATTCCTTCACATTCTTTACTGCCATGATTTTGGCCTTCGCAAGGTAGTGCTGGGGTATGTCCTCAATGCCTTTCTGGCAAAGCAGGACGTTGGCGCCGGATTTGACGACTGCATCAACCAAGTCCCTCATGCCTTTTTCCTCCTGGTCCAGGAATGCCTGGAGCTGGGAGGGGTCTGTTATCTGTATCTGGGCGTCTGTCTCTGTCTTTTTGACTTCAAATGCACCATCAACCAATGCTATCCTCGCATTCTCTACCTTCTTGGGCATGCCAGGGTGCACGACCTCCTTATCCAATACAATGCCCTTAATGAGTTCTGTGTCAGTCACTGACCCGCCCTGTTTTTTCTCGACTTGAATGTTGTCCAAATCCACTGAAATCCTTCCGTTTAGGTCTTCAGCAACCTGTGTGACCGCTGATACCGCAACCTCAGACAGGTGTTCCCTTGATTCGCCGACGCTTTTCCCAGTCATCGACGTTGCTGCGATTTTTTTGAGTGTTGCCTTATCCTGCAGCCCCACCGGCTTGCCTATGCGCTCTAGGACTTCCTGCGTCTTTTTCGCAGCCATCCTGTATCCGCGGGCGATGACTGTAGAGTGGATTCCCTGCTCAAGCAGTTTTTCAGCATTAGAGAGTAATTCACCGGTCATGACGACAGCGGTTGTGGTTCCGTCGCCCACCTCTTCATCCTGGGTTTTAGCGACCTCAATAACCATCTTCGCAGCCGGATGCTCCACCTTCATTTCAGAGACTATTGTGGCTCCGTCGTTTGTCACGACAATGTCGCCTAGGTCGTCTACGAGCATCTTGTCCATGCCCCTCGGCCCCAATGTGCTTCTGACCATCGCAGCCAAAGCCTTGGCAGCCATTATGTTGCTTCCTTGCGCGTCCCTTCCCTGAGTCCTCATAGCCCCCTCGGGCAGAATAATTATTTGCGGTTGCTGTTGTGCCATAAAATATCACCCAAAAAAATAAATTGGAATATTCTATAGGTTTGTTTGTATATAAAAATGTGTGAAAAGTGCCTTCCAGATCTGAAAACTATTTAGAATGGCCTATTTCATGGTAGGGCTTGATTATACTGGAGGCTATGTTCTTCAAGTGCTCTGAGACACGCCGGATATATCGGAATGTGAGGACATACACCATTGTTTCCTGTATTATCTGGTTTTCCCCGCCCCACAGTCTCTTGAACATTTCATCGCATACTGCCCTTATTTCTATGTTCTTTTGTATTATGTTTTTAGCTCGCTGAACGTCGGTTTCCTTGAATGCAACTTTTGTGTCGTCGAACAGCTGGGATAAGTCGTGTTTTAATGTTTCCACATTATCTGAAAACGGAGAGTTGGTCAGTTGGTTGTCATACATTTTGTCTAGACCCAATATGTCTTGTGATATGTCCCCTATGCGCTCGAGGTCTGTCAGCACCTGCCCCAGCACAAGAGCTGCCGAGATATTGGGGTTCTTGTTTACTGCAAGGTATTCCACTATCCTTCTTCTGGTGTTTTTTGTGTCTGAATCTATCTCATTCTCCAACCGGTCTATCTCCTGCTCGGATTTGGCTTCGTTCTTAACCAAGTCATCTACCGAGAGTACAAATATTTTTTTTGCCTTGTCAAAAAGGCTTTGTATGTCATCCAGGGAATCGTTTAACAGGCCGTCGCCAGACCAAACCTCATATAACTCCTTCAAGACCATTCAAATCACCAAATCCTCCCCCCTGTCAGGTATATTATGAGAAGGGGAACTAGATAAAAAAAGCAGAGTATGTATGCGACGGCATATCGGCCTTTCTGTGTTACTATGTGAGAGAGTTTCTTCGAGAGGGATATCGGCACAATCCTGAGGGGATACCATATCAATCCCCCGAATATGTTGAATACCAGATGGCATATTGCTATGGTTACGCCGCCGAAATAGATTGTTCCAGTGGAACTGCTTACTGTGGCTGCTGATGCCATGAGTGCAGTAACTGTCGTGCCTATGTTCGCACCTATCACATAGGGGAACACTACCTCCACACTCAATATCCCAGCGGCAATGAGGGGCACAACAATTGAGGTCGTTATGGAACTGGACTGAACTATGGAAGTCAGTAAAATACCAGATAAAAAGGAAGTCAACGGCGTTTTAAAGAGGTATTTATCGACTATTTTCTCCATTTTCTTAGAGAGTATACTCCTAGTCAGAGAAGTAATGTTTTTAAGGGAGTAGAACAGAAGTGCAAATGACACTATGACACTTACGACGACACCGTGAGGCAGTTGGTTTAATGCCGCGGAGAGAGGATGTTTTATCGGGTCTATCACCAGGTTTATTGGACTCACATACTCGAACCCACCAATGCCGGCGAATGTGTCTGTAAGGGATAATGCGATATGTTCTATTATGCGCGTGTACAGTTCTACTGGGAAAAGTACTGCGACACTCAACAGGTTGAAGATGTCGTGGACTATCGCCCCCGTAAACGCCTTTTCAAATTCGTTGCGCCGTGACGCATGACCCAGCGACACTATTACGTTTGTGACACTTGTTCCGATGTTTGCACCGAAAACCAAGGGTATGGCATTTTGTATTGTGAGCGATTGACACGCCACAAGGGAGACTATAATAGAGGTGGTGCATGAGCTGGACTGAACTACACTCGTCACTACAAGACCTATGAAAAACCCAGTGAGCGGGTGGTTTGTCGTAGATATCAGGTTTTCCGCAAATCCTCTCCCCAACGACTTAAAAGACGACCCCATGAGGCTTATGGACAGCAGAAACAAGTAGATTGAAAAAACAAGCAAAAGAACATGATACCATGCACTATTTCTCAGAGAGTAGGTCATGTAAACGAATATTTAATAAACAACATTAAAAAGAAAAATACAGCATAACGAATTCATTAGTTGGGATAACCTATCTTTTGCTCCAGATTCTAGTGTTGAGGTTTAGGTCTTCGACTATGCCTGTGACCAGCCGTAGCACTCCGTAGAATTCTTGTATTTGACTGAAGTCAACTATTGAGCTGAAAAGTTTTGGCTCGAACTGGTCTTTTTTGTAGGGTATCGCAACCATTAGTTTGTCGTCTACGAATGAGAGGTAAATGTTTTTCCCTGTTTTCTTCTTGAACTCAGTAATCCGTTGCATAAGGCTCGTTGAGAGCAGATACCTAGCTTCAATCTGGTCTTTGCCATATACAACGAAGTGTTTCTCGAATTCTGGGTCTTCCATCTTCACTAGCGGCGGCCTCATGATGTTTTTTGACTGCAGAAAACCACCAATCATATTACCAAAAAGTTTTTCTGCCGTGTCAGGGAGGACAATCGTCTGCTGTTTGAAGCTTTTGTTGAAGTCTGCTATGAAGAATATGCCCTTGAATACTGTGGCATAGTGTGTACGGCGATGCCCACGGCTGTCTGTGGTTTCGTGCTTTTCTTGAGCGTGGATTTCAGAGAATTCTATCTGTGTCTTGCCGAGTTTTCCACATACGTAATCTTCGCCTGTGTAGGCGTCAAGTCGAGACACGAATATCCCGCTTCTTTTAAATTCCTCACGGGATATTTTCCTGTTGAAGTCGTAGACAAGGCCCTCATCCAGGTATTTCACTATTTTAGGCATTACCTGTGCCTTATAGTCTTTACGGTATTTGCTGTTTAATCTGCTGAATCCGAGGAAGTAGACTATAATCCAAGCCATCGGAAGAATTGGCAAACAGCAGAAGGTGAATGTGCATTCCCCCATGAAAAAGGACATCCCCCCAAGAAGCATGGCAACAAGGAAGCCAGTCACCAGCATAAACAATGTGAATCCAGCTATATGTAGAATGGTTTTTTTACGTATTGATTCAAGCTCCTTCAGATCGGATAAAAGCTCTTTTTCATAGTATTTTTGGAGTTCTTCCCAGCTTTTCATATTCTATTTCTTCAAGTGCACTGTCTGTGTAGGATATGCAAATTCCAGCTTGGCTCTAGTGAATTGCTCAAGTATTTTGGTGTTCACTTCATTAATGACCTTCTGTCTCCCACGGTAGTCCACAATCCAGAATTTGACTAGGATATTCAGGCTAGATGACGCGAACTCATTAAATATAACTGTGGGTTCGTATTTATCAGACACACCCTCAGTTGTAGAGAGTATTTTCTTCACTATTACTATTGCCTCCCTGATTTTTTTTGGCGATGTAGCATAGGTCAGAGTCAATGTTATTGTCTGAGCTATCGAATGGTTGGGGCGAGATATGTTTTCAAGGTTTGACATGACTACTTTCGAGTTGGGGATATAAAGTTGCGTGTTGTTTAGTGTGCGTATTCTGGTACTTCTTAATCCGACCTCCATGACATCGCCTGTGACACCGTCCACAACGACTCTGTCACCGACACTGAAGGGTTTATCGAAGAATATGGCGAATGCACCGAAAAGGTTTTCGACTGTGTCTTTCGCAGCCAACGCAAGAGCCAAACCCCCTATCCCCAGGCCGGCAATCAATGCAGTTATGTCCACGCCGAAGTTACTAAATATGACAAGGGCCCCGATGAGTATCACAGTCAGCTTTAGTCCCTTGCGCAGGACTGGAAGCAGTTGGTCATCCAGTTTAGTGTTGGATTTCTTGGCTATGGAACCCATGTATTCTTTGAGGAAAATGTCTATTACCCTTACAAGCGCCCAAACACCAGACAATACGAATATTGAGGTGACGATGTGTAGTGCAAGTGTCCAGTATGTGTTTTCAATGTTGAGTGTTCTTATTCCAAAAACCATGCCTAATCCGATAATCAGTAGGACTGCAGGTTCTTCAAGGGCGTCTATCAACAAATCATCGTATTTTGTCGCTGTCTTAGCTGCCTGTTTTTTGAAGTAGGAATTCGATATGTAGTAGAATATCCTGCCAAAGAGTGCAAATATTAAAACTATTGCAAACGCCAGTGAGTAGTCATATAGTGTATTGCCAAAAAACGTCTCCGATAGCATTTCAAAGGCCATTATAAAAAGAAATAAAGCATTGGATTATTTAAGCAATAGTCGGCTTTGCTTTTTATTTTTCTATGCGTGCGAAGATGCTGGGTTACACTATATAGCCTGACCCACTGCTCCAAACCACCATAAACAGAGGTTGAAAAATAAGTAGGAGATATGTCATCAAGTCATCAACCCATTTGTTTTTTGATATTTCTGAGAAAGAAATGTATATTGGAAATATCATCAGCCAATAACGGGGCACTGAGTAGATATGCGGGTCAGGATAGACAAATAAGAGAGCGATGGCACTAATGAGGGTGAATAGTTTGTGGTTGTGGTTGAGGGCTGTGGAAAGCATAGTTGGGGTGATGAGGACGATTGTGGTGAGATAATATAAGAATATTATGCCACTTGAGTTAGTTGATGCAGTCACGTTATCTATGGGATTTGAAAATCTGTTGTTCCACCCTTTTTCTTTGAGGGTTATGTAGCCAAACGCATCACCTGTCAGAGAGTACACGTAAAAAAAGA
>JAHIYG010000027.1 GCA_018815265.1 Candidatus Altarchaeota archaeon
ATATAGAATAAACTAGTATTTATACTAGTATTCATATAGTTTAGTAGTCTCTAATGGGATCTAAGTATTGGGGGAAACACTCCGTCGGACCTGACATGAGATTATTGATGGTGCCTGCCATAATTTTCGTGGCAGATGTCTCGAGTACCAGATAATATACGACCAATGGTGGTTGGAGACAAAATAGTATTATCTGGTGCTATTACCTTTCTCAAAGAGGATAGTAAAAATGAAAAATTTAATACCTCAAAAAAGGGCGCACATAGTCATAGAAGTCTATCCGGAAACAGTGATATGGAAATATTCACCATGGCCGCAGAGCGGATAAATTTCCTGGAGCTAATGTGTGTTTGGAATTTATACTCTTGGAGGATATGAAATGAACTTATACAAAAGTTGGATGAATTTAGTAATGAAATTATTTCACCAAGAGAGTGTTACCTACTCTCTTTCATTATCCACAAAACCATTTTTCGATGAACACGAAATTAGAGCAAACATTAAGGAGAAACCATGCAATGTGGAGCGGAGATATGATATTTGGTGATAATATGAATCGTGTTTGCAAGGTAGTTCCAAAGGATAAGGGCATAGGTGTTGTTGTAAATGAGAGAGTAGAAACCATAAGTGAAGGAATAACTAGATTAAACATAGGTAATAAAAACGACAAACGAAAATTACGCAGTAAATAACGATAACTCAATATCATTTGGGTTAACCTCCCTTGTGCATAAGGGCGGCGCAAATCCGGGAGTTGGCTGATAATCGGGTCAACATACAATAACCTACGATACTCCCGGGCTTGTGATTTTTTTCGGTATTTTCATTTATTTTTTGCCACCTACATCGGTTATTCTGGTTTGGAAAATGTTTGATGTGTCTTTGGTTTCGGTGGAGGCGCAGATGAGCGTTTTGTTGTTTGTAGCGTTGGCTGGGCATCTAATAGCGTCCAGGTTGCGCCAGCCGTCGTCGGTGGGGATAATTTTGGCTGGCATTTTGGTGGGGCCAAGCTGGCTCAAACTGATAACCTACACTGACATCGTCTCCAACTTGGCGCATCTTGGCGCTGTCATCTTGCTTTTTAGTGTGGGCTTGAATTTCAAACTGGATGAGATAGCCAAGAGAAAATATTTTTTTATAGCTTTGGCGGGAGTTATTGTACCGTGGGTTGGGGGGTATTATCTTGCTAAAGCGTTTGGGTTAGATTTTGGGGCTAGCCTTTTTATTGGGACTTCACTTACCGCCACAAGCATTGCCGTAACCGCCGGTGTATTGCAGGAAATGAAAAAACTCCACACTGACGCTGCGAAAGCGATAATCGGCGCTGCAGTACTAGATGATGTATTGGCTCTGTTGGCGCTTTCTTTTTCACAGGAATTAGTTATTGGAGCGGTCTCGGCAATGGAATTATTCATTATAGAACTTAAGATCATTGCATTTTTGATTATTGGGGCGCTTCTGGGGTTTCATGTTTTTGCACAGATGATCTCCGGAATAAACAAAAAATACTCGGAAGTCATATTCATCTCAGTTCTGATGACTGCATTCCTATACAGTGTCGTCGCAGCAGCCCTTGGATTGTCGCCGATAATAGGCGCTTTTCTCGCAGGCGTATCATTAAATGGCGTAAGCCTAAGCAGAGCCGACAAAGGCTTCAAATACGGGATAACATATATGCAGATAATATTCGCCTCCATATTCTTCGCATCCCTTGGTGTACTTGTGGACTTGCACACATTCACCCAGAATATACTGTATTTCACCATTGCATTGGCGGCGGTTGCAATATTCACAAAACTAATAGGCTGCGGAATAACGGCGAAAATCCACGGCATGAACATGAAAGACTCCCTGACAGTGGGTTTGGGGATGGCCCCCCGCGGAGAAGTCGCATTAATCGTGGCCTTAATAGGCTTAAACGAAGGATTGATAACAAAAGACATCTACGCAGCAATAGTAGTAATGAGCATCATCACAACACTGCTCATGCCCGCCATGATGCGACATGAAATACTCGCAAAAAACACATAAAATCAGTCCACGCATTTTCATGGGGTAAAGATGCGGGGGACGTGGTTCGAACACGCGTAGACCTGCGTCACAGGGTTTCTTCGAATTTTCCGTGAACGCTTTTGCGCGTCACCGGAAAAGGGTTCTCCTAAGCCCTGCCCATTTGACCTGCTCTGGCACCCCCGCAGATGGGAAAATAAGCCATTTATGGGCCGTCTATGTATAATGAACTCAGGAAATAAATAATAATCGACAAGTCGATTCAGTACCTAATTACCCTTAACCTGGCCTTTTTTCTGGGGTGCTAAGCCACACCCGTTTGACAACAAGACGCAGACTGGCCAAGGGAAAACACTACATAGAATGCAGCCAAGGACAATGGAACAAACCAATTGATGCTATTGGACTAGACCCAAACCAAACAACACTTAAGAAATACTATTGAATACCGGGGCATTCATGCCCCGGATATTTATCTTTTTTCGTTTGCTAATGTATTTCATGGTTGGCAGGTTTGGTCTTAGTTTTTTGTTGTTTATCGTTTTATGCAATGTTTTCGCAGTCTACTATGTTTCGTTGGAGCATTACATTTATTATTGGGATTATGGAGTGTATTTCGGGTGGTACCAGAATTATTCCCAGCTTCTGTGGAGTAATCCTGTTTCTGCTGTTAGCTTGCTTTTCAGCTCCATCTACCAGGATAATTATACCTTTGTTTTTGCGTTTTTATTGGGTGTTTTCAGCCCTGTTTTTGGTTTATCCCGGTTGGGTTATGTTTTGGCTGTTACAAACCTGTTTTTCATACCTGCAACTTACGCATTGTTGAGAGCGTTTGAGGCTTTCATCCCCGGTGAGTTGTTGCCTTACCTTAAACGGTACCCGTTTATCCCGTTATCATGCGTTTTTTTTATTCCACAGTTTTTCATAACCATTGTAAGAGGTTACGCGGATGTTTTTGGGCTTTTGCCTTTGAACATAGTCTATTTTTTGTATTTCAAACTTGAGCCAAGATTTTGGGACAATAAAAAGCTGGTGTTTGTGGGGGTGTTACTAGCGTTTTCGACCATTTATCGTAGGTACTTTCTTTTTTGGGTTTTTGCATTTGTTGCAGTAATGTTTCTGAAGGAGTTGGTTACTGGAATAAAGTCCGGGGCTTTCCCATCCCTAAAAGCTCATATTTCAACTTTAAAAGCCCCTTTTGTGGGTTTGGTTGTTTTGTCTATTCTGCTTGTTGTATCAACTCCTGTTGTGTTTAGGTGGTTTCAACCAGGCTTTGCGGACAATTATGCCGCTATGAAATTTCACGACAATTATTTCACTGAATTCCATCAGATACAAACTAAGGTGGGGTCTTTGGTTTTTTATCTGGCGGCATTGGGTTTCATAATCTCTTTGACCTACAGGAGTTCAAGGGGTAAGGCTGTTTTCCTGTTGTTTCAGACGTTTTTGATTTTTATAATGTTTTACCGGTTCCAGGTGTTTGACAGAAATCACATGCTCATGCTATTGACGCCATTTGTTTTTTTCCTATCTCTATCCTGCCTTCATGTGCTTTCCACGGCTAAAACGACTGGTTTGAAATGGGGGTTCGCATCGTTTTTCTCCATTGTTTTAATCTTGAATTTCGCAATTGTGTTTGTTGATGGAAGTGAGAGTACAATATCCCCCTACACCATGTACTTTTCATCCGATAGGTACAGGCCGCTTGTCAGAAACGATTTGGACGAGATAAAAAGGCTTGTGATTTATTTGGATGAAAACGTGGATGATGATGAAAAAATATATGTTCTCGCCAGCTCAATCGTTTTATCTGGTGATATCATGGAGCGAGCCTGCAAAACGTATGCTGTTGAAGGGCAAAAATGTGTGAAATACCTGCACACATTTAATTGGGATTTAAGGGATGGTTTCCCATATCATTTTTTCCAGGCTGACTACGTTGTTATCCCTGTAGCCAAGGATTTGAATAATATTGAATCAAAGCATAAGATAGTGATTCTATTGCATGAGTTATTCCTAAATCAAAATGTATTGGGTGTGCATTATGAGCGTTTGGACGGTGAATCCAACCTGAAACAAGGGGTGAAAGTCCATGTATACAGGAGGTTAGATGACATACCTGATAAGACAAAAAACCAAGTCTTAAACCGGTTTCAAATGTTTTTCCCAGACAATCCAAAATTTAAATCGCCCTAATTTTTTTGGTGTTTTCTCCCACCCCTGATTTACCCCCAAATGTTTCGTTCGATTTTATCCTTTCTTTTATGTATGTTCGTTATGGCCCTTGGAATGTAATAATTGCCGTTTTAATCTCCTCGTTTGTTTGTCTTATCCTTTCATTTGCTGATGGTAGTCCTATTTCATTCGTTGACTGCTTTTTTTCCCTGACCAACTCTACCGCTTTGTTAACAGCATTTACCACAATGTTGTGTTCCGCATTATCAAGCGAGGTCTGTTCTTGAACAAAACAAAGACTGTCACATGAAGGCTCTCATGGCAGAGTATGGCTACTGGCGTGAAAAAAACAAGTTCAAATCACTTGATGAATTCACGAAGACCCTACACCCTGATGATGTTGAAATGTTCACTACCGAATATCTAAAGTCAAACCATGAAAACGCAACTCAATGATTCCAGCTTGCCAAAGGCATTTAAAGTTTTCACCATATCAAACGGCTATTTAAGATGTTTTTTTTTGTTTGGTTCCATATAACTTTTGATGACCCTCAGTAATAAGCCGGTTGTTTCCACTAATGAAGCAATTGGGGTTTCGGATGTTTTAGCACCCAAAAGTTCATTTGAAGTCAGTTTGGTGGATTTGACCTCTCTGGCAGGTCCTGAAAAATCAGTTAATGTCTTTCATTTCTCCAGAGGATATGGAGCACTCGACCCTCGTGAGTACTCTAGGGTTGAAGCCTCGTTTTTAGAAGCGTTAAAGAGACTAAAACATATTGGTTTAGACTTCCCTGATGAAGCAGTTACCATATCCCGTGAACTTTTTCGCAATGCCTTCAAGCATGGAACAAAAAATGCATTCGGCGGAGATGTCCGCTTAGTACAACATGAGTCACCAACCCATTTTGCATATGGAATCCTCGACGGCGGTGATGGAATACCACAAATAGACCGCTTAAGCTTAATTGATTCAACATCCCCCCAATTAATGCCCCAAATCGGTGGCCTACACTTGAACGGTCACAGGCGTCTAAAGAAGGCACTAACTGATGGGATTGTTGAGGCAATCGCATTTCCAAATGATATGAAAGGAATATACATCTTACATAAGAAACATGTCCGATGAGAAATTAGCAGACTAAACTGGTTTTTCTTCTTATGTTTCCCAATTTTTATCATGGGCAGGGGCGGTGTCATCGATACTCAGAAGAGGGCTAAGTTTATTGTTGAGGAGCGTGAAGGCAGGCGTAAGATACACCCCGACGCTGACGAGGTGAAACACCCGTTCGACGATATTATGCTACGGGGTACTGGCAGAGTCGGCTGTCCACTCGGCAATAAACCCATGAAATACCCTGATGTTTTGGAGTCTGACCCGTTTGCCCGCGGACCCATGAAATACATAGGATACGGCATAGGTTTAAGTGTTGGATTATCCCTGTTGGGCGGTGGCGCATTCGTGGCAGATTCACTGCTACATCAAACTAGCTCAGGCCACGGCACCCTAACCGGCTCAGATGGCTTACCACATTCGCCCTATCCAATAGGTGCTCTACAGTCTGGTAAGACACCAAAAACTAAGGTCCATGGGGTTAAACTAACATCCACTCCCGGACCATTTGACAACATTTCAAAAGCAGACCGGGAGGCCTTTCTAACAAGTTTTCAGAGAGCAGATGCGTATTGGGAGGCACTCACAGGCAGACCAGCCAACAAAATACCCCTTCAGGAACGCCTCGCATTAGGCAAGGTGATGCTTGAGATAGACAAAAAAATAGATATCAGCTTCGGCCAGCAGACAATATTCGGGGGAAAATTGTTTGACGGCACATTCCGGCTTTATTCTCCAGACGAGCTTTGTATCAAAATATTTTCGGGCAAAGGAATCATCACCTCCGAGGAATTTGAAGCCTTCACACCAAACGACCAAAGGGTGTTCTCCCAAGCGATGGGTTTTCTTCGCCGGGAATTCTTAACTGCATTAAGTTCTAAGAAAGGCGGAGACTACACAAGCTCCATAAGCGAACGCATAGCGCAATCCATAGGGAAGGCTAGAGCGTCTCTTTTGCCTCTCTTTGTAAAACCTGACGAGTATATGCCAGAAGCAGAAAATAAGGAGAAGATGGCATCTTTATTTAAGAGGATCTACTCCCGCATAGGAGAGACGCAACTGTCATATCATAAGGATGAACTGGATATTGGAGAGGCTCTTCCACCTAAGGCGCAGGAAGAGACAATTGGGAAAGTGCGTGCTAAACTCGCCTATGTACTCCACAACTACCTGCCCGGTTGCAAAGACAAAATATTCCAGGGACTGGGAAGCATCAACCTCCATGTCGACAACAGCTTTAACCTGGTTCTGGCGATAGTGCGTGCGATGAGAAACACTAACAATCCATACGCATTCTGGGATGTCGAGCACTCTAATCATGGAAGCTACAACTCAGCGACTAGAACACTTGACCTGCCCCTGCACGGTATAGATGAGGACTTGGCTGCTTCGGATTCGAGAGTCGGCTACAGCGTCTTACTGCATGAACTAGGCCACGTAGCTCCTAAATTATTTGGTTGGAGGCAAAGCTATAGAGCTAACAGCATAGCCAAATCCTTCAGCAGAATGGATAAAGGAGTCTTTGAAAAGATATTCCATACAGACTATGGGAATAAAGACGGTGAGTCCCCCGGCATGAACTATAATCCAGCCAATGAAACATTAGCCAACCTATTCATGCTAGCAGAAATGGGTGGAGACTTCCCAGAAACAATCCATGACCAACTATCAAAATCAGGAGTGGATGCGAAACAGGCTGGGAGAGCATATAGCCTCCTTAAAAAATGGCATGCCATCCTGAAGGAACACGGATACAAAGGCAACCCAGACTGGATAAAGAAACGACCAACTCCTGAAAAACCAATTGACTGAAAGCTAATGGAGTCTTGAATAAACAAGTTTATGAGGGGGTTTTTCTTTTTGTTTATCTAATTATTATTCTGTGGCAGTGCAGAGAAAAGATGCTGATGCGTTTAATGTTGCCGTTTCGGGCACATGGGATTTTATTTTGCACCCCCTAAAATATTTTTCTGGAGAATCATCTGAACGCAGAAGGTTTCGAAAGGACCTCAAAAGACTGTATGTTGATGGTGAGGCTTTAAGGCAGCGCAATATCTCAACACAAGACCTTTTTGCAGTGCGAAAGTATGTTCTGCATCTGCAAGAGGATTACGTCGGCTCCACAGGGGATGGACTGTTCTATTTCGGAAAGCAAAAAGGCGACCTATGGCACCAAACCATATTAAGCGGTAGAAGAGAGGAGGCCACAAGAGCAGTGATACATGAAGTAACTGAGATGCGGGCTTTAGCTCAGAAGGGAGTGGATTTGCTGAAGTATCCGCCTCATCAAGCGAGGTCTGTTCTTGAACAAAACAAAGACTGTCACATGAAGGCTCTCCTGGCAGAGTATGGCTACTGGCGTGAAAAAAACAAATATAAATCATTTGATGAATTCACAAAAACCCTCCACCCAGATGATGTTGAAATGTTCACCACCGAATATCTAAAACTAACTGGCGGAAACCAGGAGTAGCTATTCTGGTAGGTTCTCCCCAACTCTTTTTTGTTTTTTCAACCCTTCCTTGATGAGTATTATGTCACTCACTGCGGTGACGCTGTCATAGGATATGCTTTCCTTGGTGAGTATGTCCTTCACCTGTGTTGGGTCTACTTTTTTAAGTGGTTGCATGCACAGGTTCATAATGCTCCCATTGTCAAGGTTCAATATGATGTCTTGCACTTCACCGACGTATTCAGCTTCTGTCCCTGTTCGGGTTGAAATTCCAACAAATTAAAATTGAGATAGATGAGCGACCCTTGCCCGGAGAATTTCCACTCGATTATGTATCGAGATTGGCGCAGAAAAAAGCTCGTACGGCTGCGGG
>JAHIYG010000267.1 GCA_018815265.1 Candidatus Altarchaeota archaeon
AACAAAAATATATGGCCAAATATACGAGGTTGACCCGGGATTCTACCAGTTCACGAGAACCCTTGAAGCATACGAAAAAATACTGCCCAACGGAAAAAACGTCATCATACTCTCCTCTGACTCAGAAATATTCAAAAATCTAAACCAAAAAGAATAACTTATCTTCTGTTTTCCACCTTTACTTTTGTCTGTGGGTTGCTGTCTCTTAGTATTTTTGTTAGTGTGTCTATTTCGATGTTTCTATCGAATAGGTCTGTTGATTTTGTGGGTATTGTTATGTTTTTGAATCCTGCATGTTCTAGTTCTAAGGCTGTGTCTCGGACGCATGACCCGAATGAGACGCCCCATATCTCGCAGGGTGTGGTTTTTGAGAATTCAAATCCTCTTTTTTGCATGATGCCAAACATGGTGGTTAGGCTTTCGTCTCCTGCGTCTGTAGTGAGCCAGCTGGGGTTAGATAGTCTAATAACCCTTCTCAATAGTCTTTTTTTGGCGTAGTCCTCTATTTCCGTCCATTCACTTCCTCCTCGGTAGTCTTTTGCGTATTCATGGGTTTTTGAGGGTGAGAAAATCACCAGCACATCATTTTCAGATAGTGAGTCTACCTTTTGTTTATACAATTTAATCAACTCTTGCTGGCGAGTCTTTTGGGGTTCATCCAATGTGGGGGAACGGCCTTTGTCGATATTATACATGACAAAGCCGGGGTGGACTAATACGTGTATCCTATCTACTTTCATGTTCCTATCCTCATTTTTTTCCTGCTGCTTTTCGTAGCCTGTTCATTATTGCGTTTCCCAATCCTTTTTCGTCTGTTTTTTCGACTATTATCACGTCTGTGTTTTTTTGGTCGAATGTTCTCAGGTTTTTGTAGAGGTTTTTCGCAGTTTCTCTCTTGTTTTTTCCGTTGCTGATGTATATGTCTGGTTTGCCTTTTTTTGCATTACTCAGTAATCCAACTCTCTTTTTTTGTTTTTTGTATTTTGCTATCTCAGTATCTATCTGTTTGGTATCAACTAACACAACTTTTGCTTTTGGTGCGTAGTGGCGGTATTTCATCCCAGGTGACTTAGGCATTTTTTCGCCTCCTCTGTGGGTTTTTACTTTGCCTATTGTTTTTCTGATTTGTTCCTCTGTCACAGCACCTGGTCTAAGTATAATTGGGGGTTTTACTGTCATGTCTATTACAGTCGACTCCAATCCATGTTTGCTGTCGCCGCCGTCTATTATTGCATCTATTTTCCCCCCTAAGTCTTCGATTACGTGTTTAGCTGTTGTGGGGCTTGGCCTGCCCGACTTGTTGGCTGATGGCGCAGCTATTGGGAATCCACAGTTTCTTATTATTTTTTGTGCTATCTTGTTTTTCGGGCATCTGACTGCTACAGTAGGCAGTCCTGCTGTTGCCTCATCTGGTATGCATGCTCTCTTCTTAAGTACTATCGTCAAAGGTCCCGGCCAGAATCTATCAGTTAACCTCCTGGCATTATCTGGTATTTCCTTTGCGATTTTCCCCAGGTCTTTTTTGTCTGCGATGTGAATTATCATGGGGTTGTCTGTTGGCCTGCCCTTTGCCTTGTATATGCTCGTTATTGCATGCGGATTAAATGCGTTGGCACCCAGCCCGTATACTGTCTCGGTTGGGAATGCTAGTAGTCTGTTTTTTTTCAGGATTTCTGCTGCAGCGGCTGTCTCGTTTTTTTTGAGTATCCTGGTTTCCATTAGTTTATGGTGGGCGTTGAATTAAATCAAAACCCGCCATAAGGCTTTGATTCCTTCAATACCCTATTATAAAAATATCAGTACTGGTTAATCAAACCCGCTATGGTCCTTGGAATCCGCAGCTGCAGATGTAGTTTGTGACTAGGGCTTTGCAGCTTTCGCATCTGATGATTTTTTCTTTACCGCATGAGGGGCATTTGAATTCGCTGTAGCCGAATAATGTCTCTTTTCCGCAGCTTGAACACTTTTTTACCATAGCCTAATATTATGCAAAATCCATATAAGAATGGGATGGCTTTGGTTTCTGCATTAAAGGGTGACATTACTTCTTTTAGGTGTGATGCTATTGTGAACCCTGCTAATTCATATGGTGTCATGGGTGGCGGTGTGGCGTTTGCCCTCAAGAGAGTTGGTGGTCAGGTCATTGAGGATGAGGCTGTTGCTTTGGCGCCCATACCGGTTGGTGTGGCTGTTTCAACGTCGGCTGGGAATCTCCAATGCAAGTATGTTATACACGCACCCACAATGCATGAGCCTGCTGAGTTGGTTGGTGTGGAAAATGTTTTGAAGGCTACAGACGCAGCCCTCAAATGCGCGTCATCACTTGGTATTTCTTCTCTTGCGTTTCCTGGCATGGGGACAGGTGTTGGGGGTGTGCATGCATCAGCTGCTGCTGAGGCTATGGTTTCTTCAATTTGTGATTTTAACCCTTCGTTTGACGTGTATTTAATCGGCTTTACCGATGTTTTAACGTTTGAGTTTAGGAGATGGATTCAGAACCTAATGTCCGGGACAAGGTAGAGGTTGTCTGCGGCAAAAAGAAATATGTTGGTTTTTTGATGCAGCGCCCAGAATTGGAGGATGGCGGCTACCTGACTTTGAAGCTTGAAAGCGGTTATAACATTGGTTTGAAGAAATCAGATGTGTCGTCAATCACTGTTTTAGAGTTGTTTAAACCTGCGGCTAAAAATATTAAGTCTCCTGTTTCAGATTCATCTGGCAAACCTGTTGTCTCCATACTTTCCACTGGTGGCACAATCGCTTCAAAGATTGACTACCACAGTGGTGGTGTCTCTGCGAGTTTTACTGCAGACGACCTTTTGGAGGCTATGCCTGAATTAGGCGATATTGCTTGTGTTCGCGCCAAATCTATCATGAATGTCATGAGTGAGGATATGAACCCTAAATTATGGGTTAAAATTGGTGAGTCTGTTGTTTCAGAGCTTAATTCTGGTGCTGAGGGTGTTGTTGTCACACATGGCACTGATACGATGCATTATTCTTCTGCTGCGTTGTCTTTTATGTTGGAGGGGTTGTCTAAGCCTGTTGTGTTTACTGGGGCTCAAAGGTCTACTGACAGGGGTTCAGCTGATTCATTCCTAAATCTCTTATGTTCTGCATATATGGCTAAATCCCAGTTTGCTGGTGTTTTTTTGGTTATG
Organism: Candidatus Altarchaeota archaeon; assembly: GCA_018815265.1. GTDB lineage: Archaea > Altiarchaeota > Altiarchaeia > IMC4 > SCGC-AAA252-I15 > JAHIYG01. The sequence goes on from JAHIYG010000267.1 coordinate 3,162, forward strand.
CATGGTGGTATGTCAGATAATTTCTGCCTGGCTCATTGGGGCACTAAGGTCAGGAAGATGCATACAACCCGGAGGGATGCGTTTCAGTCAATAAACATCACTCCCTCAGCAAAAATCTATTCAGACGGGAAAATAGAGGGAATAAGGGGTGATTTACCTTCTAGGGGGGATTCTAAGATTGTTTTGAAGCCTGTCTTTGAGGAGAAGGTGGTGTTAGTCAGGGTTTATCCTGGTATGGACCCTGGCATATTCGACTATTATTTAGATAAGGGTGTCAAGGGTATTGTCATTGAAGGCACGGCATTAGGTCATGTCCCCACCAAGATTGCTGAGACCTCTGTCATTCCAAAGATTGAAAGAGTTATTTCAGAGGGTGTATTGGTTGGAATGACTACTCAATGCATTTACGGGACTGTCAACCCTCATGTCTACACTAATTTAAGGGAGGTTTCGTCAAGGGGTGTCATTTATCTGGGGGATATGACTTCAGAGACAGCATATGTGAAGATGATGTGGGTCTTAGGCAACTCAAAAAACCTTACTGAAGCAAAGAATCTTATGTCATCCAATCTCCGTGGAGAATACGGCAGTAAAAGCCTAATCGAGGAGGATTTTACCCTCTTTTAACCTGTGCCCTTAAGTGCTTTAATAACGTCTAAGAGGTCTTTTAGGCTGTCGTATATTATGAAGCTGTTTCTGAGTTTTTCAGAG
>JAHIYG010000268.1 GCA_018815265.1 Candidatus Altarchaeota archaeon
CAGCCATTATGGCTCTGAAATCGTCGAATGATATTCTCTTGCTTGTCTTCAGCTTTTCCTTGGCATCCTCAGCTAGCTGTTTCTTCTTCTCCAAGTCCTTTTCAGCGCGTAACTGATCCATGCCCTCCAGATAAGGCGCCATCGTCTCCTGGATATCATCCATCTCCTTCTTGAGGGCAGTTATCCTGTCGCGCAATGGAGATAATATCTTGTATTTTTCCAATATTTTCTCATGGGCTTCATCGGCATTCTTTCTAGTCTCATCCACCACAGCATAAATCTCAACTGCCTTCAGATGATATTTCTCGCTCTCATCAGCTAAAGCCCTGATTTTGTCAGACAATTCGTCTGCTTTGGAGTCAAGCGATTTTATCTCGTCATATGTTGTGAGAACCTTCTCATGGAACGCCGTCGCCTCTTTGGCTGCTTCAACGCGGTCCAACAGACCGACTACCTGCTCAAACAGTTTCATCTCCTTCTCCAAGGGTATGTCCCGGTTTAGAAGCTGATCCATGTCGTGGTCGAATCTGGATAGGAGCGTCTTTCCAGTCCCCTTGGCTGAACGATTGAGCTCGTCCCTTTTCTCCTTGTTCGCCTTGATGACCTCTGACTTTGACTTTATTTTCTCATTGAGTTTTTTCCTCTTCTCCTTGAGCTTGGCTATCTTGGTGTTGAGTTCATCCCGCTTGTCCCTCATAGTTTTAGCTTCCTGCGAGAGGGTCTTGCATCCCTCGTTTCCTTTGTCGCGTTCAGTCCTCAAGGATGCAATCTCCTTCTGGTATATTCGCACTTCAGAAATTACTTCGCTTATTTCCTTCTTTTTCTTGTCCAGGTCGTGTCTTAACTTGTTTAGGTTCTCCTTTATCTCGTTCTCATTCATGTTTTAAGTTCACCAATTTTTTCAATCCAGTATTCCTTGGCCTTCATATGATCTTTAACCCTGGCTTCAAGGTCGTTATAGTAATTTTGACTTTTTATCTCAAATGAACCCATGAGGTTCTCTAGTTCCGCCTCTGTTTCCGTAAGCTCCTTAGAGTATTTGTCTTTGCTGCCGTTTTCCTCGACCCAATGTAAAAGCTGGTCTTTTTTCTCCCTTAGCATATTAACCTGTTTTGCCCTGTCCACTTCCACTGAATACTCCATAATTAAGCGGTCATGCTTTTCCAAAATAGATTGTGCAAGCTTTTTTGGAGAAATGTCTTCCATACTAGGATATGATAAGCATATTCTACATAAAAAACCTAACTATTTCTCACAACCTCGAAAATCCTATGTAATGCAGTCAAATTAGAGAGTAATCCAACTAAAATAACTGCATAAACCAGGTAAATCACGCTGTAGATGCCTAAAAACATCCCAATGTAGAGGAGAGCCAGGCGCTCAAAGCGTTCGACAAAGCCCCCGATATTTCTGAGTTTTTCCTCGTCAGATATTACCTTTCTGTGGTCGGCGTACGCCGTTATGAATGAAGGCATCAAAGACCCGAAAATCAAAAAAATCATCCAAAAGCCTACCGGCAAAATGACTTCCGGACCATTCCTCAAATAAAACCAAAGGCCGATATACAAAGCGAACTCCACATAACGGTCTATAACGCCGTCTATGAAAGCGCCTAGGTTTGAAACACTCTTCGTCACCCTCGCAACATTCCCGTCTACTATGTCGATGAATGCGCTCGCAACAAAAAACACAAGACCCCATAAAAGCATCTGCTTATACAAAAACACCAGACCGATAAAGGCAGGAAGAAGGGAGAGTATTGTCCAACCATTGGGTGTCAACCCGAATTTCGAGAAAAACATGCCAATCCGTATGTGCGCGAAATCAAAGCTCTCCCTGTACTTAGCCTTCAACATTATCTTTCCCTCTCACCCTTTATGAACTCCTCAACCATCTGGCGCGCCACCGAGTCAGTATACTGTATCATCGGGCTCTTCATGAAATAAGACGAGGGGCTTGTGAGTGTGCCGCCAACACCCCTGTCAAGTGCGAGTTTGATGCAGCGTATCGCATCCACCATGACGCCAGCACTGTTTGGGCTGTCCTCCACGTCAAGGCGCAACTCAAGATTGATTGGGACATCGCCGAACTTGCGGCCCTCCATCCGGATAAAGCAGAGCTTCTTGTCGTGCAGCCACGGGACATAGTCTGAGGGGCCTATGTGTATGTCATCCTTGTCAAGCTGTGTCGGAAGCTGGGATTGGACAGACTGTGTCTTTGAAATCTTCTTGCTCTTCAATCTCGTCCTCTCAAGCATGTTCAGAAAGTCGGTGTTGCCGCCAACATTCAACTGGTAGGTATGGTCCAATTTCACGCCCCTATCAACAAAGAGACGTGTCAAAACCCGATGGACTATGGTTGCGCCAACCTGGCTTTTAATGTCGTCTCCGATGCACGGAAGCTTCGCCTTCCTAAACATCTCATCTCCTTCCTTC
>JAHIYG010000269.1 GCA_018815265.1 Candidatus Altarchaeota archaeon
AGGAGGTGACCGCTGGGGAGATTGTAGAGGCTGAAGTAGACTACGTCATGGTCAACGACGTCACAGGACTGCCTGCGTTTAAGTCATTTGAGAAACTAGGCGCCAACCCGATTAATGAAAAGGTCGTTTTGATACCAGACCACTACGTGCCCAACAAGGATGTAGCATCGGCCGCGCAGGCGAAGGCCATGCGGGACTTCGCAGAAAAATACAAGATAAAAAACTACTTTGAAGTCGGACGCGGCGGAGTATGCCACCAACTCATGATAGAGCAAGGATTCGTGGCACCTGGGAGGCTCATCGTCGGAGCAGACAGCCACACATGCAGCTACGGAGCACTCGGCGCATTCGCAACAGGAATAGGCTCAACAGAGGCGGCATGCACATTCGCATCAGGGAAACTATGGTTCAAAGTCCCAGAAACCCAGAAATTCACAGTAGAAGGTAAGCTCGGAAAATACGTCATGGGCAAAGACATCATACTACACATTATAGGCGACGTAGGCGTTGACGGGTCACTGTACAAAACCATGGAATGGTATGGATCAGCAATCACGTCACTGCCTCTTGCAGACAGGATAACAATCTCAAACATGGCAATTGAAGCAGGAGGCAAAGCAGGCATAATAGCATCAGACAAAAAAGTCGACGAATACCTCAAAGGCAGGGTGAGGGGTAAATACAAGCCAGTATACGCCGACAAAGACGCCCTATACTGCGAGGAAAGATACTACGAAGCCAAAGAAATAGTCCCTACAGTGGCTGAACCCTTTCTGCCTGAAAACACTAAACCAGTAGCTGAAGTAAATGTGGAAATAGATCAGGCATACCTCGGCTCCTGCACAAACGGGAGAATCGAGGACATGAGAGTAGCCGCCAAACTAATCAAAGGCAAAAAAGTAAAAGATGGCATCAGAATGATAGTTGTGCCTGCGACACAGGATGTAATGGACAAGATGGTTGCGGAGGGACTATACGACATATTCAGCAAAGCAGGCGCATACGTATCTGGCCCCACATGCGGGGCATGCCTTGGAGGATACATGGGAATACTCGCAGACGGGGAAGTAGCAGTATCTTCAACCAACCGAAACTTCATAGGCAGGATGGGACATAAAAACTCAAAAGTCTACCTAGCCAACCCCGCAGTAGTCACAGCATCAGCGATAACCGGGAAAATAACAGACCCCAACAATCTATGAGGTAAGAAAAGATGGAAGAAAAAATAACTGGGAAGGCATGGGTTTTCGGAGTAAACATAGACACAGACCAGATAATACCTGCGGAATACCTGGTCACGGGCGACCCAAAGGAACTCGGCAAACATGCATTCGAAAAAGTAAGGCCAGAATTCGTGAAGAAGGTGAAAGACGGAGAATTGATAGTCGCCAAAGACAACTTCGGATGTGGCTCATCACGGGAACACGCCCCCCTGGCACTGATGGGTTGCGGGATAAAATGCGTCATAGCCAAAAGCTTCGCACGCATATTCTACAGAAACAGCATAAACATAGGGCTGCCACTCATCGAATGCGACATACCAGCCAAAGAAGGAGACACAATGGAAGTCGACTACAAAAAAGGCAAGGTCACAAACAAAACCACAGGGGCAACAGCAGCATTCAAACCGCTGCCAGACTTCCTGCTTAAACTCATGCAAGAAGGAGGACTCGTAGAGTATACAAAAAAACAGCTGAAAAAATAGGTCACTACCCTCTATTTTTTCTAAACCCTATCCTAACAGCCTCTAATCTGCCTCCAACAGCCACTACGTCAAAGTCTACAACGTCTGTGGGGCCAGGCAAAGGATTAATCCTAATCTTCTGATTCCTTCTTTTAACCCAATAATCCATCGGACCTCCAGGCTTCAAATCACCCTGGTCCACAAGCATCAAATCGCAGTTTAATATTCCTGTCTTCTGCATCTCATCAAATCTGGCAACTCCAAAAACCAAGTTAGGAGACTCCGGATTATTCCTGACACTCAACACATGATAAGACCCGTCATCTGTGTAATTCCTGCTTGACATGAATGCATCATCGAGTTTATCCCTCACCAACGCACTAGATGAGTCCAACCTCACCTCGGCTATCACAGGATAAGTCGGCTCGTACATGACAACCTCTGCAACAGGCGCATCAACCCAATAAACACCCTTATCTCTTAACCAGTGGCCTCTATCCTCAGCCTTACTTGCCGGCCTTCCCATGTCTCTTATGTTTCCATCCGGCAACTCAACCAAGGCCGCATCAATAGGCGCCTTGCCATACATTTCAATACACAACTCATACACCTTTGGATTGACATTTCTCCAAAACTCTATGCTAGTATCTACTATATAATCATATCCTGGAGACTTCACATACTCCTGCTTGTTCTCCCTCGCAAGCTTAGCAGCATCCCTATCATTGCCGTTGGATGCTATGACCCACTCTCTAGTACGTTCATCGGCTTTAAGATGTACCCTCAAATCAAAACCCTCCCTAAAACCCCCCTCGGACTCGACATTAAACAGATTAAAACCGTCAACAACCACTACATCCCAACTACCGCACCCCAGCTCTTTTTTGATATCTCTTCCAAGATTTCCAAAATTCCACCCCTCCTTCTCAACTTCGTATCCGTCCATCCAAAGACCAGGGCTGTAGTAATCGTCTGCATGTATTGCCTTCACCTTCAGATTCTTATCAACCAGCCTAGTGACAGCAGTTGAAAAGGTGGATTTGAAGACGTGTTTATCGCCGTCAAAACCGACGAGGATACATCCCCCACATTTCGCCTTGTCTGATATGGCATTTGCTATCACTTCAACAGCGCCGTCATTTAGGCTCATCCTCCTAGTTACAGTTTGCATAGGTGGTACAAGAGAATCATCTGGAGGTCTATTGATCCTCTCTCGCCCTCCATGATTTTGCTTCCTATGCATTATATAATATCGAGAACTATGAGGTAAAAAAAGAGTGTTGGTTTATATTTTCCCGGGATAAATACTTCATCTGAGATGGCTAAGCAGGTTGCGGTATTGGCTGGAGATGGTATCGGCCCGGAAATAATGGCTGAAGCAATTAAGGTTCTTGACAAACTCAAACTCGACATCAAATACAAGGAAGCTGACGTCGGGGGCGCAGCAATAGACAAACACGGCAAGGCGCTGCCTCAGGAGACGATAGATGCGTGCAGGGAATCTGCTGCAATACTGTTCGGCGCTGTTGGCGGCCCAAAATGGGAGAAATTACCGCCTGAACAGCAGCCTGAAAGAGGGGCACTACTGCCTCTTAGGAAGATATTTGATCTCTACGCCAACCTCAGACCAGCCAAAATATTCGCACCCCTCGCAGACGCATCAACCCTGAGGCCAGACATCATAGAAGGAGGATTAGACCTACTAATAGTCCGTGAACTCACCTCTGGAATATACTTCGGAGACCCCAAGGGAATCACAGAGGAAGAGGGGTTCGACACAATGAGGTACAAAAAACACGAGGTGGAAAGAATAGCGAAAGTCGCGTTCGAGGCAGCGAGGAAAAGAGGCAAGAAAGTCACGTCAATAGACAAAGCCAACGTCCTCTCGACAATGGTGTTCTGGAGAAATACCGTTACTGAAGTCCACAAAAAATATCCAGATATAGAATTAAGTCACATGTATGTCGATAACGCTGCAATGCAGTTGGTTAGGAACCCCAAACAATTCGACGTAATACTTGCAGGCAACATGTTCGGAGACATACTATCTGATGAAGCAAGCATGCTCACAGGAAGCATAGGGATGCTCCCATCCGCATCAATTGGGGAGGGAGGATTCGGCTTGTATGAGCCAATACATGGTTCAGCACCAGACATCGCAGGCAAAGGCATAGCAAATCCGCTCGCGCAGATACTGTCATCTGCCATGCTTTTGCGCCACAGCCTGAACATGGAATCTGAAGCAAGAAAAATAGAATCAGCTGTTGAGGAAGTTTTGAATGAAGGATACAGGACAGGAGACATCATGAGTGTAGGATGCCAGAAGGTGAACTGCGCAGAAATGGGTAATCTGGTCTCGGAAAAAATTGGTTGAAAATGGACAAACTACCGGGTGCACAGGAGGATTTAAGATTCTTATTGGATAGGGGATACCGTAAAGAATATGCGTTAAAATTCGTCGGCGACCACCACAACCTATTACTTAAAGAACGCAACCTGCTTTTTCGGCAGACCTACTCCCAACGGGAGATTCAGGTGACTCTTTCCAAGCTCAAACCAACTGAATTCATCACAGGCAGGCATCTGGTGATAGACGGATTCAATGTTTTGATAACTATAGAGCATGCGATGGCAAACGGCGAAGTATTTCTATGTCAAGACGGCCTTGTCAGAGACAACGTGGCGGCATTCTCAAACTACAAAATCAAGGAATCAACAAGAAAGGCAGCTGACAAAGTCATAGAAATCCTTGTCAAATGCCCTCCAAAAGACATCTGCTGGGTATTTGACAGCCAAATATCAGGTAGCGGAACACTGTCTCAATATGTGATGAAAAGGCTATCTGAGGAAAAACTACAAGGTGAATCAATAACCTCCCCCACTGCGGACCACCAAATAAGCAAGCTAAACCTCCTCACAGCAACGTCTGATTCTGCATTAATCGACAGGCTAGTGAGGGTAGTCGACCTTCCAGCTGCAGTACTTGAAATAGAAAAAGAATAATATAATGTACTTTTTTGTCTATTTATGTATTTTTATATGCGTTTTACCTCATTTTAGTTCATGGAAGTTAATCAGACGTATATCAAAATAGGGGAGAAGAACCCTGAAAAGGCCTATTTGGCTGTTAGGGGCAAGAACACATATCTTCTGGAATCCATCGAAGGCAGCATTAAGAAAGCAAGGTACAGTTTCATAGGGTTTAATCCAGTCGCAAAAATCACATACTCTGGAGGACTGAAATATGAGGTGTTTGACAATGAATTCAAAGCTAATCCGTCCGGTTCCAACCCATTTGAGGTGCTGAAATCCATTGTAAAACAATACACACTTAGGGGTCCCAGGCTGTCCAGGTTCTGCGGAGGGTTCGTGGGATACATGGGATATGACCTAGTTAGGCACTACACGCAATTGGGCGACAAAGAAGACGACCTCAACCAACCTGACTGCGAATTCATACTCGCAAAAAACAACATCATATTCGATCACAAGACAGGAGAAACATACCTTGTTGAAAACCACTTCATGGATGGGGGGGAAGTGAACGTTGAAGAATCAATAAGAAGACTTGAAAAACTATCAGACAAGATATCATCTTACACACCTGAGATAACTACATCTGTTGAAACCGACGAACCCACTTCAAATACTACTCAGCAGGAGTACATGGACGCGGTAGTCAAGGCCAAGCAATACATCAAAGATGGAGACATATTCCAGGTTGTCCTCTCTCAGAGGCTTAGCCAAAAATACGCAGGTGACAAATTCCCGGCATACAAGAATCTCCTTACGATAAACCCCAGCCCGTACATGTATTTTCTGGATTTTGGAGAGAGGGTGATTGTCGGTTCAAGTCCGGAGACACTTGCAAGGGTTGAAGGCGGCATCGTCTCAACATATCCGATTGCTGGGACAAGAAGGCGAGGGAAAACAGAAGGGGAAGACAAAAAATTCGAAAAGGAACTGGTAGCCGATGAGAAAGAAAGAGCGGAACACATCATGCTTGTGGACCTGGGCAGAAACGACGTCGGTCGCGTCGCGGAATTCGGCACAGTGGAAGTCACAAAATACATGGAAGTCGAAAGATACTCACATGTCATGCACCTGTCTTCAGAGGTTGTTGGAAAACTGAAGGAGGGAACAGATGAATTCGACGCATTAAAAAGCATATTCCCGGCAGGGACGGTATCTGGCGCACCTAAGGTCAGGGCAATGCAGATAATTGATGAGCTTGAAAAAACAAAGCGTGGAATCTACGCCGGATGCGTGGGGTACTTCAGTTTCAACGACACCATGGACACAGCCATAACCATCCGGACTATCGTATTCGAAGGCGACCAAGCATATGTCCAGGCAGGCGCAGGCAT
>JAHIYG010000270.1 GCA_018815265.1 Candidatus Altarchaeota archaeon
ACGATTTGAAGGTGATGAATATGAGGAAGGGTTTCATATTTACGGCAGATTCTATCTTTGCCTTGATTGCTTGTCTGGCTGTTTCGACGCATTTTTTCACTATAATAAGCTCGGGTTTGAACACTCACTCCGACGTGAAGGATGTGAGAATGGCGTATGACATACTCTTGGAAGCCGAAAGAATAGACCTGTATGACTTAGAAGATGCAGAAGATGTTGAAAGGTGGCTTGATGAGGTCACACCAAAGAACAAGGCGGTTGAGTTGGAGGTTGAATGGTATTGTTTAGTAAATGAGTCGGTGAAAAACATCAAATACAGCAGGTATGGATTAAATGGGTCTGGTGACTTTTTCACTGGTGAAATAATAGCTGGTGAGGGGGATGTATTCAGGGTGTTGAGGGTTAGGGTGTGGGATAGATGAGATCAGAGGGTTTGCTGTATACAGTTGGGGCTTTGATGGTTGGTTTTGTATTGATTGGTTTTGCAGCGACATATTCCCTCTCGCTTTCAAGGGAAGATGATGTGCAGAGGATGGTGGAGTTCTCAAGGGCTAGTGCGAAAAATACAGCGGGTGTGAGGTCTGTTGGTGAGGTGTTCAAAAAATATTCTGGGATGAGAGTTAGTGTGGACGGGAAAAAATTCATGGTGGCTGGAGCATACAATAAAACCCATAAGGAATACAATCAGAGGATTAGTTTATTGAAGAGCGTCCATGAGAAAATGTCTTCCGATACAGTGATTCATGCTGGCGAGTTGGCTGTGACAGGCCCCAATGGAATCAATGTGTCTGAAAGAGAAGGAAAATTGTATGCTAGCCTACCTGATGGCATTGAATCTCTGACGTTTTCAGCCGCCACAGAGGAAAACATCACAAACTGCAGCACTGCCGAGTATGCAGAGGGTAAGACAATGATTAGGATTGATTTGGAGGGTAGCTATGGTTCATGCCTATTGAATGCGGCGATAGATGCTGGAGGAGATAATGTGTTTCTGATTAATGGTGGGGAAAATAGTGTCATCGTCAGAGAAAAGGTTTTTTCTGCAGATTTGAAAGATATTCAGTATCTGCTGGAATTCCGCCTAAACGACACAGTATACGCTTCAGCAGTCAAGGTGGCAGGTTATGTGACGACTTCAGTTGGTGATTCCACGGTTTCATCAGACGTTTTAATCAGTGTTTAAGTATAGATTATAAGGGGTGTTTCCGGGTTGAACCGTGGTTTAGTTTTGGTTGGGTTGGTGTTTCTGGCCTTGTTTGTATGGTTTAGTGTGTTTGATGCCTCTGTTGATGTTGGGGAGGTGAGGCATGTTGATGGTGGAGGCTTTGTTGTGGATTTTACCGCTGAAAAGCCAGAGGCTGAGATAAGAATATTGGCAGACAATCAAATTAGGTCACTGGCTGTCGACGGCATAGTAGTGTACGTCTTTAACAGTTCATCTGAGAGGAACGTGTATTATCCAGTGAGATATGATTTTGAGTTTGATTTTGGAAGGCCTGGAAAGCATCAAGCCATGATTTTGTTGGATGGTGGCGAAGGAGTAGTTGAATTATCAAGTGCACCTCATTTTTTCACTAACTATCTCTTGTTGGCTGGGTTTTTTCTCCTGTTTTTTGGTTTGGCACCGAGGAGATTTATCGGTGATTTGAGTGAATGGACGGTGTGCCTTTTTGTTTTGTTCATCTATTTCATCTCTTCAGGTTACATTACCCACTCAAATGACGGCAGCCATTTCGCCCTGGTATCCGCCATTGTCGAAAAACACTCAGTTGCCATAAATGACTATATGGGGTATACTTGGGGTGTTGACTACAGCATAAAAGACGGGAGCTATTATTCAGACAGGACTCCGGGTACGGCGTTCCTGGCTCTTCCGTTTTACATATTCGGAAAAATCATGGAGTCATCAGGCCTCACACATCTATTCAGTCCGTCTGCAAATATCAAGGAGGTGACTGTCTTGCTTCTTCCCAACATCGCCGGCGCCGCCACAGTTTATCTTGTATATATTGTCCTCATTACTCTTGGATTGCGTAAAAGAACTGCGCTTTTGTCTTCGGCAGTGTTTGCCTTTTCAACTCTTGTTTGGTTTGAATCAACACATCTTATGAGCCACGCAATATCCTCTGCCCTCGTAATGGCGGCATTCTATGTCTCATTTAGGGCTAAGAAAATGGAATCCGCTGAGGTGATATTCTTGTCTGGACTGCTCGCATATGCCTCAATTGTCGAGATACAGAATATAATTTTCATTCCATTGTTTGCAGGATATCTGTTGATGTCTAAAAGGATATCAATCCAAAGAAATGCCCGCGGCATTGTGGGTGCAGTCCTAGTTTTTGCCGCGATATATTCTCTTCTGATAGGTTATAATTTCGCAGCTTTCGGGGAGTTCACAGTCAAAAGCAACAGATACAACCCTAACTTCCCGGAGGAGAAGACATTTGCTTCGTCGCTTAGTGGAAATCCAGTATCTGGTGTCTTCAGGCTCCTAGTCGGTTCAGACATAAGTCTGGCGTGGGATTATAGCAGGGGGACTAAAAACAACATACCCGGGATACTCATTGTCTCGCCAATTTACATCTTGGGTATAATGGGTTTGAAGAGATTGTATGGGAGATACAAACTTGAAACTCTGCTGTTAGCAGGTGTAGTCGCCGCCGAAATATTTGTTGTTTCACTGCATAAAACCGTCTTGACCCGGCACATCGCAACAGTATATCCCCTCCTGTTTCTGCCTGCAGCATATTACATCGAAGACGCAGTTAGGGGATTAAGCAGGCGGAATTATTTTCCTGCAGCCATAGTTGCCCTCCTGGCGATAGCGTCTGTCACCAGGGTTTTCTATAGCATAAACACCTATTGGGGAAGGGACCTATGGTATCCCACACCGTATATAGATGAACTGCCTACGTTCATGGTTTTTTTTGGAATCATATACCTGACTTACAAACTAGCTAGAAAGGGCAGATAGGATATAACTCATTTATGGACGGTATCGTGGTTTTTGCTTAAATATGGGATTGCACATTCTTGCTTAATATACAATATATTTTGGTGTTTTTTGTGGAGCAGGGATACATACAGCGGCTTGCAGGGTATGCAACAAACTCTATTGATGAGGTGGGAGGAAACAGTGAAGTAAGGATTATTGTTATTGGCGCTGGAGGAGGTGGCGGAAACACAGTCAACAGGCTCAGTAGAGTGGGGATAGTAGGTGCTGAGTTGGCTGCTGCAAACACAGACGCTCAGGATTTGAAAAAGATAGCTCCAAATATTGTTAAAGTATTGATTGGCGGCAAGATAACAAGAGGTTTGGGGGCAGGGGGTTTCCCACAGATTGGGGAAAAGGCAGCAGAGGAGAGCAAGCACGAACTTTTCGAGTACTTCCAAAATACGCATCTTGTTTTCTTATGTGCTGGTATGGGGGGTGGGACTGGAACTGGTTCAGCCCCTGTGATTGCTGAAATCGCCAAGGAGGCTGGAGCCATAGTCGTGGCTATTGTAACCTATCCATTCAAGCTTGAGCGTTCCAGAATCAAGAAGGCGCATGAGGGAATCAGGAGACTCACTCAAATATGCGATACAGTGATTGTAGTCGATAACAACAAACTCGTGGAGTATCTCCCTAATCTCCCGATTGACAAGGCATTCTTGGTTGCTGATGAGATTGTTGCGCGTGCTGTGAAGGGGATAACTGAGACGTTGAAGGAGCCGTCGCTTGTGAACCTGGATTTCGCAGACATCAGGGCAGTATTCGGCGTGGGAGGGCTTTCAGTCATAAGTGTCGGGGAGGGTTCAGGGCCGGACAAGGTTGAGGAGGCTGTTAAAAACACTCTCGCCCACCCGCTTTTGGAGATAGACTATAAGGGTGCTACAGGCGCGTTGATACACATCAGGGGGGGAGAAGACTTGACGTTGGGGGAGATAAACCGGGTGGGGGAACTGATTACCCAGGAATTCGACCAAA
>JAHIYG010000271.1 GCA_018815265.1 Candidatus Altarchaeota archaeon
ACAGCATGAATTCAGGCAGTGACGTCGGAAACAACCTGCAAGACCTCCTGAAATCGCTTGCCAAAGAACAGTTAGTAGAAATAAGCAGGTATAAGAGCATACTGAACCCGCTCGCGATGATGTATATGATGGTTGCTGTTATAGCACCCTCCCTCGGAATAACCATGCTAATAATCCTCTCATTCTTTCCAGGGATGGAAACATTAAGTGACGAGAAGGTTTTTTGGGGTTTGCTTGGACTCACAGTCGTCATGCAATTCATATTTTTAGGTATCATAAAGGCTAAAAGGCCTAACCTCATAGGTGGATGAAATGAAATTCGGAGAGTTAATAGGTAGTGCAGTCCCGAAGCCGTTTCTAACCAGAGTCAAGAAGATGCTTGACTACTCTACACTTAAGACGAAACCCACTAACTTCATATTCTATGTTCTGATTTCTGCGGTGATAGTCTGTTCTGCGTTAGCCTATTTCACAGCAGACTACATAAGCACACATATCGGAATTATTTTCATACTTTATTTATTCACATATATTTTCGCAGTGTATTCGTGGCTAGGCCTCAACATCTCAGCCAAAGCATCTAAAGTTGAAGAGGTGCTCCCCGATGCACTGCAGCTTATGTCGTCAAACATCAGGGCAGGCACCACAGTTGATAGGGCATTGATTATGGCTGCGCGCCCAGAATTCGGACCGCTTGAGGAGGAGATACGGCGAGTCGGCAAGGAAACAATGGCTGGCAGAAGTCTAGTAGAGTCGATTTCAAAGATGGGGGACAAGATAAAAAGCGACGACCTGAAGAGGACAGTCGAACTGATTGTTCATTCACTGAATTCAGGAGGGGAATTGGCAGACCTTCTGGACCAAAGCGCAGATGACATACGGGAACAGCAACTGATAAAAAAGGAGATAAGCGCGAGTGTTTTGATGTATGTTATGTTCATCTTCATCGCGATATCAATAGGTGCGCCAGTCCTTTTTTCGCTTTCGTCTTTTTTGGTGAAGATACTCACAACAAACATGAACATGATTGCAAAAGAGCTACCGCAGGATTTCTCCTCAGTAGGACAGGCACCCATAAGAATGGGTGAAGCCAAAATAAGCCTCGAATTCATAAAGACATACGCCCTGACATCAATTGTCGTCACATCGTTTTTTGGGTCGCTAATCATGGGTTTGATACTTGCAGGAGAGGAGAAGAAGGGTTTGAAGTACCTACTGCCTGTATTGTCTATAGCAGTCATATTGTACTTCGCAACTTCATGGGCGCTTGACGCCACAATAGGGGGCATGATGCCGCAGGGTTAGGTAATGGATTGCAGAAAAAACGAGAATATGAAGGATTGCAACTGCAGCTACCCATGTGACAAAAAGGGGATATGTTGCATGTGCATTAAATACCACAGAGAAAGGGACGAACTCCCAGCATGCTACTTCCCAGAAGACGCTGAAAAAACATACGACCGAAGCATCAGATATTTTCTAAAAATCAGGGGTTTGTGACCTTGTCCTTTTTCAGATAAAGCTTATGTAGTGGATTGTATTTTTTGTCGCATCGCGGACAGCTGTGAAGCCATGGTTTTTTCATGCACCTCATCCTCTCGTATTCGGCACCACAAGTCGAACATGCATAGAGGTAACATGATTTTGGCTTGACGTCTATTTTGTCCCTGACCCCGCCCCGTTTAGTGAATTCACGCCAGAATCTTTGGGTGTGGTTTGACCGTCCCCCAAGCTCATGAAGATATGCATGAGTCATCTCATGTAGGAGAGTCTGCACCACAGCATCCCAGCCATGCTGCAGGTATAGGTTAAGAGATAGCATGATTTCCCTTTTGCTGAAGTCTATCCTCCCATGGGTTCTGGCAGAGTACCTGCTTATGCGAAACCGATACATTGGAATGCTGCCTCCAAAATGTTGTGTGTTTAGTCTGTCAAACTCTCTTGAAATCAACCCTATCAAAGTAGAATCATCAACTTCCATACTATCCATTTGAAACCAATATTTTTTCCGTGTTATATACTATCCCAAACAACGGTTTAAGGAGCTTATTTTATAGATTGAACATACATAAGTTGTGGCTGACCACGCTAAGGATATTTTTGAGGTGATAAAGAGGCGGAGGACCTGCAGGTTCTTCCAGAAAAACGCAGACATTCCACCCAAAGACTTGGAGATGATTTTAGAGGCTGGACGGTGGGCTCCTTCAGCCAGAAACCTACAACCACTTGAATACATAGTAGTCAGACACGCTGAAAAAAGAAAAAAACTTGCTGAATTAGGCAGACAGAAGCACCCATGCGAAGCCCCAGTGTCAGTGGTCGTATTAGGTGATATGGAGCTGGCAGTGAGGGTCGGGAAAATATCTCCTCATGAAACTACAACCTCATTTAAGGGATTGAAGATGTTTTTGTACATGGATGCTGCGGCAGCAATAGAGAACATGCTTTTGATGGCTGAATCCATGGAGTACGCAAGCCTTTGGATTTCATCATTTGACGAGGAAGGACTGGAGGATTATTTCAAGTTGAGTGAAAATATGGTACCCCTTGCGATCTTGTGTTTTGGAAAGACAAGCAAAAAAATACAGGTCCCTCCAAAGAGGCCGCTTGATGAGAGGCTACATTATGAGGAGTGGAGTCAAAAACCCCGTGACGAATCATATATCGGATTCAGCAGGAAAATAAACCAGAGATTCTAGCTTTTGCAGCAGCAGTTTATCCCAGATGAAGAGCATCTGCCTTCAACATCCATGAGTGTGTCAGAACCATCGCATGCATTGGCGCAGTAGTAGCTGGTGTAGTCTCCGACGTAGCAGCGATACTCGCATTCGTTTGCAAAGACACCGATACATTCACCGTCTACGCAGTCCTCATAGATTTCGCACTCATAAACGACCTCATTCTTGACTTTCCCAACGCATTGAGAATATGGAGTGCCCGGGTTCCTGCAGGTATATGTTGTGCTGAAGTTGTAGATGAATCTCCCCTTGCACCTGAATTCCGTACCGCCTCCACAGTCCTCCGATGTAGAGCATCGCAGCCCCGACATGGTTGTCGACGACGTAGACGACATAGAGGAAGTCGAAGAGGTCGTCTGAGTAGTTGTTGGAAGAGTGTATGAGGTAGTAGTTGATGTTGTAGCCTCAATTGTTGATGTTATAGCCTCAATTGTTGATGTTGTCTGCTTTACAGTTGAGGAAGTAGTTGATTTAAGCGCCTGATTCAGATATTGCATGTTTTCTGAAAAACCCTCAGAAGTCATATAAAGCAAAAACAGAAGTATGAATGCAGCAAATGATGTGGCAAAAACCAGTATAATCCATTTTATGTCAGCCATAGAAGGTTTTGATCTGCCTGTCAAAACAGGTATGTCGGGCTGTGAATCCAATATCCCAGAGTTTGTCGTCTCATCCCCTGATTTTTCAACGCCATCCATAGTGAAAAAGATAAGTTTCCAATATTTATATGGTTTTTATAAGCTAGAATGTTTATTCATAATCCAAGGTGATAAAATATGGTTAAAGCACCAGTTGGAAAGCGGATTATAGAGTACTTAATAGATGTGTTTATCCTCACGGCAGTTATTGTCGTGCCGATAATCGGGTTGGCGATTTTGACGATGGTTGTGGCAATGGCAGTAC
>JAHIYG010000272.1 GCA_018815265.1 Candidatus Altarchaeota archaeon
ATGGAGACGACAAGACCCATGCATTGGCGCGCCACAACCTCTATGTATCTAATGCGATGATTGCAAAGGTTAAGCAGGCTATAGAGGACGGGGCGCTTTGGGAGCTTGTGCTTTTACAATCCAGGGCGCATCCTAAGCTTTTGCAGGCAGTCAAAAACCTAATGTCCCACAGTGATTGGATTTCTGAACTGGATGAGATAACCAAACCCCGGGCACTGTATGTTACGGGGCAGGAGTCGAAAAAACGCCCTGAAGTCATAAACGCAGTAAAAAGGCTTGAAAGGGTGTCAAGCACCAACACCATGTATTTGGAGCCGTTTGGGGAGGTCAAGGAGGAGGTTTTGGACATCTACCCCTTCAATGGCGTATATTCGATGTGTGATGAGCCGCATCCCAAAATAAGAGACATCTACAAGCTCCGCGCAATCATGGAATACCAGTTTGGAGAAGGCGCTGGCGAGCTTCTGCCAGACAACCTGGTTGTGAAGAAATCCAGGAACACCAAAAGGATACGATGGCTCTACAGGGGAAAGAACATGATAGCCTCTGTCCGAGCGTCAGACCACTTCATAATACCCCATGAGGAATTGGCTCGCGGACTGCTTCAGAAATTCCCGCATCCCCTGCTCAGGGTTGTAATGAAAGACGACAAAGAAGCTATGGATTGCGTGCGCGAGGGCAAGTCGGTGATGTGCAAGTTCGTAGAAGAAGTCGACCCCGACCTCAGATGCGGAGACGAATGCATAGTAGTAGACAAAGACGGCAACTACATCCGTTGCGCCACACTCCACCTCGCACCCAAGGAGATAATGGACTTCAAAAGGGGGATGGCAGCGCGGGTAAGATAATTTTAAAATAAATATCTGTGGTTCCTGATATCTTCTATGAAAGTCATGTCTGGAGGCGTAGACCAGAAATACATCGATGTTGCCTTAGACACACTAGAACTGAAAAAGACCCCCTCTAACGCCAGAGAATACAAGAGGGAAGGAGAAAGGTTCGTATTCTCCAAGGAATTGGATGACGGGGAAAGAGTAGTGGTCAAAGTCATACCTGGTAAAAAAGGCATTTTCAGAAACATAAGGTACTGTTTTAGGGCCTCAGAGGCTGTCTCAGAATTTGAAAACCTAAAGACGCTCTCAAATATGGGCGTCACTGTCGTGGCTCCGCTGGCAACTGCCGAAGTCAGAAGTTTTCCAAATGTAATAAGGGGCGCAGTGATAGTCACAAAAGGTGATTTGGAGGAGACAGCATTGGATAGGATGAAAAAAACAGGGGATATAGAAAAAAAGGCATTAATCTCTTCCATAGCCCGGTTCATGCGCGGACTCCACCAAAGGGGGGTTTCAGTAGACACCAAACTCGAGCACTTCCTCATAGAGGATATATCACGAGATGGAGACTATTCATTCTGTTTATTAGACCTTGAGGGTGCAGTTGTAGGAAAAAGAGTAAGCTTAGGCGAGATTGTGAGAAGAACATACCGGTTTTTTGCGGAATCCCAAAAAAGTTTAGGAGATAAATTCAGTGTAGAAGACATGCTGGAATTCTGGAGACAGTATACTCATGGCAATCCTATAACCGAGGGGGTTGAGGACAAGACATTCGAGAGGATTATGGCAAAAACCAGAAAAATGATACATTCTTACGAACGAGTGAAGTCAAGGAGAATACGAAAACAATGGGAAATTCCAAAAATAGAGTGAGTAAACTTATTTTTATTTGCATATTCAGCTTTTTATTACACTTTTCGTAAAAAATGGATGCAATGGATTTTGGCAAGAAGGTTTTGATTTTGGGGTTTGGGTCGGTTTCAAAGTGCACACTGCCTATTCTTCTGAAACATGTGAAGGTTCCATATGGTAACGTCACAGTAATGGATTTCGAAGACAAGTCAAAGGACCTCAGACAGTGGACTGAGCAGGGCGTCAAATTCGTACAGGAGCGGATAACTCATGAAAACATGGGCGACACACTGTCCAAATACCTTGAAAAAGGAAGCCTGCTCATCGACTTGGCGTGGAACATAGACTGCTGTGAAATCGTCCAATGGTGCCATGACCATGAAGTATTCTACGTCAACACATCTGTTGAGGTGTGGGATTCTTACGGGGAGAGATTCACTGCAACACCCTATGAGAAATCGCTTTACCACAGGCAGATGAAACTGCGGGAGCTCACAAAGGACTGGAAGGATGCGACCACGTTTGTGGTAGACCACGGCGCAAACCCAGGACTCATATCACATTTCGCAAAGCAGGGATTGGTTGACATAGGAAAGAAGATGATTGAGGATGGGAAGGCAAAGAATCCAGATAAAATCAAAAAACTGATAGATGAAAGGAGGTTTCCGGAGCTAGCGATGGAAGTCGGCGTAAAGGTCATACACTGTTCAGAGCGCGACACCCAGATTTCAGACAAGCCAAAGGAGGTAGATGAATTCGTTGGTACTTGGAGCATCGAAGGCTTGAGGGAGGAGGGCACAGCGCCTGCGGAGATGGGTTGGGGAACACATGAGAAAGAGTTGCCAAAGCTTGCGCACATACCGCCTGAGGGTCCGAAAAACCAGATTATGCTCTCCCAGATGGGCATGAACACATGGGTCCGCTCATGGGTTCCAAACTATGAAATCCTGGGTATGGTCATAAGGCACGGGGAAGCATTCGGAATCTCTGACCGGTGGACTGTCTGGAAGGATGGCAAAGCCATATATCGGCCTACGGTACACTACGCCTACATGCCATGTGACGCCACCATAGTTTCACTTCATGAGTTAAGATGCAACAACTATGAGATGCAGTCTAAACTCAGGATTATGGACGATGTAGAGATAACCTCTGGTGCAGACATCTTAGGCGCCCTCTTGATGGGTCACCCCTACAATTCATGGTGGTGCGGAAGCATACTCTCCATAGAAGAGTCAAGGAGGTTATCTCCTGGGCAGAATGCGACGACAATCCAGGTTGCATTGGGTGTTGTCACCGCAGTCATGTGGATGATACAAAACCCTAAAAAGGGATTCTGCCTCCCAGACGACTTGCCGCATGACTTCGTCTTAGATATTGCAAAGCCATACCTTGGTGAATTCTACTCTGGATCATCTGATTGGACGCCGCTGAAGAACAGGCTAGTGTATTTCAAGGAAAATCCTGCAAACGACTACGACACAGAAGACGTGTGGCAGTTCAAAAACTTCTTGTTCATACCATAAATATGGAAGATACTAGTAAGGCCAGAAAAAACAATGGAGTCCCCCATGTAGATTCGGATAAACTCGGCTTTCTTGAGGATCTGGTCAAGGAACATGGTAGCCCCCTTTTTGTCATAGACCATGAGAAGATACGGCAAAACTATAGGGAGTTTAAGGAGCACCTGCCTCATGTCCAGGCATACTATGCTGTCAAGGCTAATTCCAACCCCGAGATTGTAAAGACGCTTTTTGACATGGGATGCAGCTTCGACGTTGCATCAATGCCGGAGTTCATGGTAGTGCATGAGCACATAAAATACATGCCTGAAAAAATCAGGCAAGACTGGATTTGGGACAAAATAATCTACGCCAACACAATCAAGCCTGTCGAGACATTGCAGGCACTTGACCAGTACAAGCCCCTGGTGACATTCGACAACATTGAGGAGCTGAAAAAAATAAAGCAGTACGCCCCAAATGCCGGTTTGGTCTTAAGAATCAGGGTTCCAAACACCGGCTCAATGGTGGAGTTGTCATCAAAATTCGGAGCCAACCCAGGAGAAGCTGTTGATTTGATAGTTGAAGCATTCAACATGGGATTGGTTGTTGAGGGATTGAGCTTCCATGTCGGCAGCCAATGCACAAACTTCGAAAACTACATCCAGGCATTGCAGCTTTCAGCAAACATAATGCGGGAGGCCGAAACAAGAGCAGGTAAAAAAATAAATATTTTAGACATCGGCGGCGGTTTCCCTGTGAGATACACCTCTGACGTCAAGCCCTTCAAGTCTCTAGCCAGAAAACTTAATGCGGAGATAAAGAGGCTCTACACAAAGGACACTGAAATCCTCGCAGAACCTGGCAGATTCATGGTAGCAAACGCATGCACCTTGGTTGCGAAGGTCGTTGGCAAGGCCGTGCGCGACGGGAAACCCTGCTACTACATCAACGACGGGGTTTACCACACCTATTCCGGTCAGGTATTTGACCACTGCAACTACCCTGTAAAGGCATTCAAGGATGGTGACACCAAACTATCTGCAGTCTTCGGACCCACCTGCGATGCATTCGACACAATAACCTTAAGTGCCGAGCTTCCAGATTTGGAGTTAGGGGATTTGGTTTACTCAGAAAACATCGGCGCATACAGCCACGCGTCGTCGACATACTTCAACGGATTCCCGCCGGCAAAAATAGTGCACATAAACAGATGAGTCCAGTTTATTCCTCTGATATATAATCTTTCACATATCTAAGGTAGAGATTGCGGATTTTCTCTTCATGTGGACTAAGTTTCGGTTTCATCTCTCAACGAAACATAATCCAGCCTGCCACCAACTACATAAAAATATTTAACGGCGGTATATAAAAGATATTATTGTGGGTTTCTATTTTACACTCCCTAGTTTTTCTAGTTTTACCCTGTTTTTGTCGCAGATTCTTTCAAGTTTTAGATATTGCATTGGCTGTAGTGTAATCAAGAAATTATCTAGATTTCTGCTCCTAGGATATGGGTACCTGATGGCCTCGAATATTTTTCCTGATTTCATCTGCATCTCGTAAATGCACGAAACTAATCCGCCTTTTGTGACGTCCTTTGCAGAGCTTATGTCTACCGTCTTCAGGGCGTAAAACCATGTGTCAAACATCTTTTTAGCCTCCGTAAGCCGTTCCTCCTGTCCTCCCCAAATCGGCTGCCCAAACAATGCGATTACATCCCCCTTTTTCGCGCTGCAATCTCGTATCGGCTCAGAAATCAGGAGTTTCCCAAGAACTGTCACGCACGCAGTGGGCTTTACATCCTCATACTTTGTGTTTCCCCCAATCAAAGGTATCCTCATGTATTGTGCCTGTCTCTTAAGTGAAGCTAGCATCTCGACTATGTCGTCTTTTTTTCCGCAGAGATTGTCTAATGCAAACAAGGGAATGCCCCCTTTCACCACCACATCTGTTGCTGCATGAACCAAAGCACTTCTCATAACAAGCCTTTTGTCATATGGTCCGTCAGTTGATGCAAGAATCCTGCCGCTGAAATCAGCACACACTGAGTCGTCGAAGTCGGATATCCCCATAACTGGATTAAGACAATCATCCATCTCCAAAAGCATCTCCCTAATCCAGAGATTGCCCATGACATGCCGCTCTACTGCGTCATCCATCTTCAATGTCCTCCAACGCCGGGCAGAAACTTGCCTTCTGTGCATATCCCATCCCCCAAGTTTCGAAAAATGGGAATTCCCTGCATACATCTGGCCTTACTTTGTGAACAGTGCATCTGTCGTCTCTTAAAAAAAAGCATTTTCCACGCACTCTCTTAATCATAGCTTCTCCTTTCACAACATAAAAATTATTGTATCCTGCGTCCTCAAGCCTTTTTATGTCTTTTGATGTCAGTGGCGTGACCCTGAACCTGCAGCAGTTCCCACACATCTGGCACCGAAACATTTTCCTCTTCCTGTAAACCCGCAGTGATTTAATGGCGTCTGGCAGTAACACAGCCGCCGCAAACAAAACCACTAGGAAGAATAAAAACCCGATGTCATATGCCATGTATGAGTTATTGACTTTGTGATTTTTATAGGTTAAAGGCATAAGTTTAAACCATTTTATGCAGGATAAATCTCCTGTTTTATCTTCCCTGGGAAAGGGGTGTGTATGGCAACTACAAAAAATAAAAAAAAATCAGCGGCTGCAAAAAAAACAGCTCAACGCCCGGCAAAGTCAGCCAAAAAGGCAAGTAAGTCTGTAAGCAAAAAATCCCCCCCAAAAACAAAGCCTGTCAAGAAGTCCAGTATAACGTCCGTCAAAAAAAAGACATCAGGCAAAAGGGCGCGTAAATGTTGTATTCACTGTCCAGACTATAGCAAATGCGACGACAGGGGAGTATGTTGTGACTACTGCGATTTTTTCCTGAACACGAAATGTACATACGGAAAAAAGAGGGGCATTCCATCATTAGATGAGCAGATTGAGTTGCCGGACTACAGAGGCGACGACTATGGAATAGACGACTATGATGCATACGAGCCGGATGTAGACTAAACTCGGTTGTAATTTTCGTTTTTTATATTTTTGAATCCTTCATATACTTCTTAAGAAGGTAGCGTATGAACTCTAAGATAAGCGGTTTTTACAAATTGAATGTCGGAGAAAGACTTAAAAAAATCACACAAGAGGCAAATCTGAATATGGAAGAGGCAGCATCCCTTGCAGGTGTCGGCTTGGGTTCTGACTTGGCTGACAAGATGGTGGAAAACGTCATAGGCACATTTGAACTACCTGTCGGGGTGGCTGTCAACTTTCAAATAAACGGCATAGACTACCTGATACCTATGGTGACTGAGGAACCCTCGGTTATTGCTGCAGCATCCAATGCAGCGAAAATGATTCGCGAAGGAGGCGGTTTCAAGGCTCAAAGCACGCAGCCCGTGATGATAGGTCAGATACAGCTGATAGAATGCGGGCAAGACAGCATGGAAAAAATACGCTCAAAAAAGCAGGAGTACCTTGACTTTCTCAAATCCGTTGACCCGACGCTTGTGAAATTCGGGGGTGGCCCAGTCGATATTACTGTCAGGGAAGTGTCTGATATGGTTGTCGTCCATCTGCACGTAAACGTTGCTGATGCGATGGGGGCGAATGCGGTGAACACGATGTGTGAGGCAATTGCTCCGAAACTTGAGGAGGTAACTACTGGCAGGGCAATCCTTAAGATACTCACAAACTATGCAGTGGAGAGGACAGCGACTGCCAGGGTAGTAGTACCCAAGTCTGCAGTTGGCGGGGGGGAAGTTGTCGATAGAATCATTTGGGCGTGCAAGCTGGCTAATGAGGATGTATACCGTGCAGTCACTCACAACAAGGGCATAATGAACGGCGTAACCTCTGTCGTATTGGCGACTGGAAATGACACACGGGCAGTCGAGGCTGGATGCCACTCATTTGCAGTGAAAAACGGACGATACACTTCGCTTTCCAAATGGGCAAAAAACCCAAACGGCGATTTGGAGGGTGAACTCACCATACCTGTGGCTGTGGGGTTGGTTGGGGGCGCGACAAAAACACATCCTGTTGCTAAGACATGCGTTAAAATACTCGGAGTAAAAACGTCAAGGGAGCTTGGTGAGATACTAGCATGCGTTGGCTTGGCACAGAATCTGGCAGCTATTAGGGCGCTGGCTGATGAGGGCATACAAACGGGGCATATGAGGTTGCACGCCAAAAACATAGCAGTCCTCGCGGGTGCTACAGGGGAAAAGATAGATGAGGTCGCGGAGAAAATGGTGGCATCAGGGAAAGTATCAGTTGACGAGGCTAAAAAGATGTTTGGGCAGTAGCTTATATACCTGTCATTCCTTTTTTTCTTTGGCTGTTGGATTGAGTTGTCGGAGCCTTAAGGTTTATTGGTGTATCGAGGCGTTAAGCCGAAGACCCTAGAAACGCTATGCGTTTCTGGGCGCAGCGACGTTAAGTCGCTTGCGTACGCCGTTTGATGAACCTTTGTAAAAGGTTCTGAGGAAGTTCTGTCCACCAGATTAAGTGAAGAAAGCCTGTGAGGGTTTTGGATTAGGTTACAGAGACGAGACGGCCAGAGATTATGCAGTGAACCTTCGGGGGAGTTCTTTCTGGTTCTGTGTGAAACGAACCTGTCTACGCGCCTGGTGCAAGCAGTATATAACCTGCGCAAAGAAGAATGCTCAAAAGGCAAGTGCGCCCGCATGCGGGCTAAAAGCCTACAAAAGACGGACTAACCAACAGCCAAAAATTATTCCGCATTCTATCACTGTTTCGCCATCTTTTTATATAGTTGTTTTTACATTATGTACTCTACTATGGTCGTGGTTATGAAGTTCGGCGGCTCGTCAGTCGCCGATGGGGAGAGAATCCTTAATGTTGCGAAACTTGTTAGTGCTCAGAAGGGTAAAAAAGTAGTTGTGGTATCCGCTATGTCGGGGGTCACAGACAGCCTGATAAAGATAGCTAAATCAGTTGTTGACCTGCCTAACTCCGTGGTTGAGCGTGAAGTCGACCTTTTCTGCAGGGAATTAGCTATGAGGCAGAGGAAGACCATAATGACTGCAGTCACGAACAAAAGTGCGAGAGGCAAGATACTGAGTCAGTCACTTGAGTTGATTGATAAGCTCAGGGTTGCTTTGCTGGGTGTCGGATACCTTGAGGATTTGAGTCCGAAAAGCCTAGACTACATCCAGTCTTTTGGCGAGCGCTTAAACATTCTTGTGATGTCCGGCGCCCTCAACTCAATAGGCGTTAAGTCAACGCCGTTCACAGGCTCTGACGCCGGTTTGATAACTGACTCATGCTTTGGAAGGGCAAGACCCATCCATCAGAAGTCAAAGAAGAGAGTCAACGAAGTTTTATCGCCTGTCTTAAAGGATGTTGTTCCCGTTGTTGCGGGATTCATAGGGGCTGATGAGAAGGGTAGCATCACCACATTGGGTAGGGGCGGTTCAGACTACACTGCATCGCTTTTTGGAAGATACCTTGAGGCTGATGAAGTCCAGATTTGGACTGACGTCGACGGAATATTGTCCACTGATCCAAGGCTTGTCCCAGAAGCCAAGCTGATATCTGAGATCTCCTATGCTGAAGCCATGGATTTGGCATACTTCGGAGCCAAAGTCATACACTCAAAGATGATTGAGCCTGCAATGGTCATGAACATACCTGTCAGGGTCTTGAACACTTTCAAACCAACATGCAAAGGGACATTAATTGTCAGGAAGCAGAAGAAGGTAGACCATGTCATCAAGGCTGTGGCCGTCGCAAAGGATGTCGTAATAATGAACTTGGAGGGTGTTGGGATGATGGAGACACCCAATATTGCAGGTCAGCTTTTTTCAGCATTGGGGGAGGCCAACATAAACATCCTCATGATAAGCGGCTCAAGCGAGAGCAACCTGAGTTTTGTAGTTTCCGAATCAGACCTGTCAAAGTCCATGCAGCACCTTGAGGAGAAGTTCAGTAAAGACATACTCAAGAGCGTTTCGGTCATACGAGACATCTCTATCATCACAATAGTCGGTGCTGGCATGCATGGTACAAAGGGGATTGCAGCTAAAGTTTTCACAACTGTTGCAGAGGCTGAGGTTAACATAATAATGATAGCTCAGGGTTCAAGCGAATTAAACATCTCATTTGTTGTGGAGTCCAAGGACATAGCTGCTGTCGTAGCTGCCATACACGACAAATTCATAAAGTAGACCATGTATAAGCAGGCTTTGGTTGGGGCTCTCGCCAGCATGCTGTTGGAGGGAGGGTATCGGACAGTCGAATGCAGGGGCTCCAGAAGCAGCTTTGACCTGATAGCCAGAAAAGACGACCGTATATTTCTTGTAAAGGTGCTTTCAAACATCGAGGCATTAAGCCGTGAACGTGCGCAGGAGCTGAAGAACATATCATCGCTTCTTGGCGGATATCCTGTGGTAGTCTCTGAAAATATGAAGAACCACATGCTTTCAGACGGTGTGGTATATGACCGCTATGACGTTTCGGTAATGAACCCCTCTACATTCAGCCTTTTGATTAATGAAGGCAGCCCACAGGCATATTCAAAAAGAGGTAGCTACTGTGTTGAAATAGACAAAGACCTGCTCTCACGGGCCAGAAAGAAGCTTGGGTATACTCAGGATGATTTGGCGCATGAGATGGGGGTGTCGAAGCAGTCTATATATCGCTATGAAAATTCTGGAAGTGTCAGCATTGAAGTGTTTGAGAAGATGGTCGAAGTACTTGGAGAAAATCTTCTGAGGACTGACTTTAGACTATCGCAGATGCCAGCTGAACAACAGACAATCGGACTGCATCTGACGCCATTGAAGAAACTTGTCGATGAGAGGTTTAGAAATATGGGGTTCAAGACCACAATAACAAACGCCCCATTCGACATGGTCGCTGCCAAGGGGGATAGGATTTTTTCGGTAGTATCAAATGATTGGAGGCGTCTTTCAGAAAAACTGTCTGTTTTGGAGGAGATGTCCTCGGTGCTGGATGGCTACACTGTATGTATAAGCGAACGAAGAGTGAAAAGCTCGGTTTCAGTCCTTAACCCAGACGAACTCTCTGAAATACGTTCTGCAAGGGAGTTTTTTAAGCGCCTGTCAAAATAGTTTATTCTATGGATGTGTCTCAACGAAATAGGGATGACTTGCATTCGAAGATAAGAGGCCTTATGGAGGAGGCTAAAAAAACTGGTAGGTCACATAAGGACAGTCATCGAATATACGGTTTCACTATGTCTTTTGTGAAGGACGCAGGCCCTGTGTTGGAGGAGTTTGGCAATTCCCCACCTACGCCGACTAATGTTTGTACTGAGCCATCGACTGAGGTTGTTGAGGAAAAAGATACTGTCACCGTCTACTTTGAAGTGCCGGGGGTCAAGAAAGACGACATAGACTTGAGAGTCGGATTTGAGGAGTTGACATTGAGGATAGACTCTGGGATAAAAAGATACCGCAAAGAAGTCAAGCTATCCTCCAAGGTTGATGTCAAATCAACCATGGCAAAATTCAAAGATAACGTTTTGGAGGTAGTGCTGAGGAGAGTAGATGATTCATCAGCTGGGCAGAAGGTGGAAATAATATAGGCCCCATAATCTAGGTCGCATTTTAGAACATAAAAAATACAAACTCTCAAAAACAGTTTATAACCTGTTTTTTAGGTATTTTAGGCCTTTTTAGATACTTTAAATATTGGTTGGCTCATATGGATATTATATGTCCTCCGCTTTGGTGGTTGGTCAGGTGAGAAAAGGATAACTCCTACATATGCAATAACATAAGTGCATTAGCTTTTCCTGGTGTGATTTTTCATGGATTCAAATGATTCTATTGGGTGTCGATATGCTGTTCGTCCGGCTGGACTCACAGACATGAATGAGATATCATCAATTGTCTGGTCTTCCCCAACGTTTGGAAAAGACATGGCTCAGGAAATACTAAATGAGATAGGTCATTACATACGGGAACCAGAGGGGGATGAGTTCCAAACATTTGTTTCGGTCTGCGAGGGCAGGGTAGCTGGTTTTGTCTGTTTTGGCCTGGATTTGGGAGAGAGAACATACAGTATTTATTGGGTATGTGTTTCTTCGGATTTTCAAGGCAGGAAGATAGGAACAAAACTCATCCAATATGCTGAGGATTACATATGCCGCGCAGGAGGTAGGATAATATTCATTGAAACCGGAGCAAGCCAAAGCTTCGAGCGAGCACGCAACATGTATTCACGACTTGCATATCAGATGC
>JAHIYG010000273.1 GCA_018815265.1 Candidatus Altarchaeota archaeon
AAAGCATCGGAACCATGAGAACTATGGAATACACGAGACCTAACAGGCTGCCGGTTGCTGTGATTTTG
Organism: Candidatus Altarchaeota archaeon; assembly: GCA_018815265.1. Classification (GTDB taxonomy): domain Archaea; phylum Altiarchaeota; class Altiarchaeia; order IMC4; family SCGC-AAA252-I15; genus JAHIYG01. Next base: position 69 of record JAHIYG010000273.1, read on the forward strand.
ACTGCATCAAATGCTTTACCTTCTAAAACCAGCCTATGTGTGGGCAACACACTCAATGCAGTCGACTCCTCTGGAACCCCAATGAATATCGCTGGAATATAGTCTAAAAAAGTGTGTGTGACACTCATACAAACCATCGCAAGCGCGAACTCCAGTTCATCAACGCCAATGCGCGAATACATGCTCAAACCCATCACACAAACAGTATTCACATGCAATCCAGGAGTCAAACCAGTTACGACTCCAAAAAGACACCCAATCAGACAAAAGAGAACATATCTAAACATCAAAAACCAAGAAAACACAAAAAAATAAATCAACAACTATTAGCAGGAAATAATACCTGCTAACCTAGATTTCTCGGTATTTTTCCGGAGACTATCATGTGGTCTGCGATGACTATGTTTGCCATGGCTTCGACAACAGGCACCGCCCTTGGGACGACGCATGGGTCATGCCGTCCTGCTATAACCAAATTAGCCTCCTTCATAGATGCTAAATCAACTGTCTTCTGCTTTTTTGAAATAGAAGCAGTCGGCTTAAACGCAACCCTCAAAACAAGGGGCATACCATCAGTTATTCCCCCCAACATCCCTCCGCAGTTGTTTGTCTCTGTCGCAACCTTCCCGTTGGATAAGATAAATGTGTCATTTACCTGAGACCCCCACTTACTTGCAGCCTTAAACCCCAACCCAAACTCTACGCCTTTAACAGCAGGTATAGAAGCCATTGCAGCCGCCAAGTCAGAGGAAATCTTCCCAAAAACTGGCTCACCCAAACATGCCGGCAGATTTAAACCAACTAATTCAACAACACCGCCAACTGAATCACCCTCTGCCTTAGCTTTATGTATTTCCTCCTCCATCTGGCGGGCTAACTCAATATCTAACGCCCTCACAGGATTTGACTCAATCAAATCACCAACTCCCTTCATCATATGGTCTAACGATTCATTAGACACTATGTTCCCGACCTGCTTCGTGTAAGCAATGCATTCTATACCGAACTTTTCCAAAAGCTTTTTTGCGACAGCCCCGCCGCAGACCCTGCCTACGGTCTCTCTTGCAGAGGCTCGACCCCCACCTCTGAAATCAAAATGCCCGAACTTAGCCCTCCAAGTCAAGTCTGCATGACCTGGTCTTGGCTTTTTCACGAACTCACGGTATTTGCTTGAGTCAGCATCCCTGTTTCTAACCATCATACTAATTGGTGTGCCCAAAGTCTTTCCGTCAAACACACCAGATAGTACTTCAACCATATCCTCCTCAGCTCTTGCTGTTGTGACTGAACTCTGCCCGGGGCGCCTCCTATTCAACTGCATCTGTATGTCGTCTGCACTAATCTCAAGATTGGAGGGGCAGCCGTCAACTACTGCGCCAACTGCTGGGCCGTGGGATTCACCCCATGTAGTAACTCTAAAATACCTCCCTATTGTGTTCATCAAATAACTTATCCAAGTAAAAGCTTTTATACTAACTGTGGGAGTGGAATCCAGGGTTAAATTAGATGAAATACTAAGTAGTATCTGATGTACATTTCTCTTCTTAAAAGCAAGATACACGACTGCGTCGTAACAGACGCCAACCTTGAATATGTCGGTAGCATAACCTTGGATGTTGAGCTTATGGAGGCGGCAGGCATATTAGAAAATGAAAAGGTATTGGTTGCAAACATAACAAACGGGAGAAGAATAGAAACCTACGTCATAAAGGGTGGAGGGGGAGAAGTAATATTAAACGGCGCCGCAGCCCACCTATTCAAAAAAGGCGACCGCGCTATTGTCATGGCTTTTGCCATGGTTGACGTCAAAGAAGCAAAAACCCACAAACCAAAAATCATCCACGTAGATAAGAAAAACAAAATCAGAGACTAAGTCAGATGCCCCAGAGCATCCCGTCTTTCTCGCCTGCTGGCGGCCTTATATTCCTATAATTTTTACGTATTCTACCAGACAATACTATGTAATCCCTCTCACTTTTCCCACATGATGTCAGCGCATCTGAAATCTCAGCCACATATTCTGCCCTTTGATTGGGTGCAATCTGAGAGCTCTCAGACAGTATCGTTGTTAGCATATTCATGAAATCAACTCTAGGTTCATCTCTTTTTCCAAAAGCACATGATTCAACTGCTTTCACTAGTTTTCCAGCCACATCAGCCGATAGAAACCCTCTCTTCTCTTCTTCAGACATGAGTTTCGTGGCACCAACCAGTCTCTCAGCCACTAAATGACCTCTTAAGGACTTGTAAACTCCAGCACCCTCGTATCTGGCGGAATCAAAACCTACAGTAGAAAGCATAGATTCAACATCTGCAATATCTCTATCTAATTTTCTGATACTGAATATCTCAGTAAACTCTGAGTCGGTCTTAACCAAAACCATCCTACCTCGTCTATCCCTTCCGAAATAAATATTTTGCTCGACATCGACCATGTCATGCTCGCAAACCCGATGTCCATCAAGATTCTCGCACAATTCCCAGTATCTCCCAAGAGCAGCCTCTGCATCTTGTCTATCTTTCCCATCAAGACGATGTAAATGCGTCGTTTCCTTTGGTAGGAGGTATACTTCAACATCGCCATAGTCTCTAGACTTGACAACACCCAATGGCGTCTCCGCAGTGACAACTATTGAGTCATCTTCATATCTTAGCTTCTCATATAGGAATCTCGCTCGCCTTATATTCTCAAAAGCGGCAGGCTTGGGGAAGCTCTCAGAGAAACTCTGGTATACAATGTCATCCTCACCCCGCACTCTCCTAACTTTAATAGCTTTCTCTGCATCCCCGACTTTTGCAGTTGCTGTGAAAGAGCGGCCTTTACTTAACCTATGTATTCTACTCCAATTTTTTGGGTCAAGGAATCCACTCAATTCCTGCATGTCCTCAAAGACAAATATCTCCTCATCCCTCGCACCACCGACTTTCTTGTACCTTAAACTTTGAAACTCAAGCTGATCTGGCAAGACATTAGCTGCTTGTGAAACGGCAGCAGTCTTTCGGGTGGTGTACATAGTAACTAAGGGGTGAATCAGACTTAAATCTTTCTGGAATCTATCGCCCAATGCAGGAGTGCTTGTCTTTGTTTTCTTCTGCAGTTTAAATCCATTTTCGTGCAGTTTTTCCTAAGTTGTGCGATATGCCGTTTGATTGCCTTCCATCTTTTTATCTGTCTCCTGTCGTCCTCGCTTCTTCTGCCCAGATAGTATCTGCAGTACCACTGAAACCACCCCCGCGGATCCTGCGGATGTATCCAACCCCTGCCCCTCCACTCGCTGAGTGAAATCGAGGCGTCAACCTTGAAATAGTTCAGACTAGGGTCTTTTTTACCTGGTGATAGCTTAGCTTTCATAAACCATTCTTTTGGGAATTCCCTCCTGCAGTCTGTCATGTATTTACCGCCGAAGACACCCAATTCAAGCATTTGTTTGGGCGTCAATTCAGGCTTAAACTCAGGGTCGAAGTTTTTCCCGGGAGATTCAGTTAGATAATAGATGTAGTGTTTCTGCATCAAATCATCTACTTCAACTTTTTTCCCCATAGGTGAATATTAGTTTATAACATGAAAAATCTCAAAATAATTGTTGCCTCACTATTGCTTTGCCTTACTGTAGGATACATCGGCTCAATATACACTGCACCCAGCATACCTGCATGGTATGAGTCTCTTGAGAAGCCTTCTTTTAACCCCCCAAACTGGATTTTCGCCCCTGTATGGACAATCCTCTATGTCCTGATGGGTTTGTCGTTTTATCTTGTCTGGAGGAAGGATTTGAAATTCAAAAAAACAAAAAAAGCGGCAATTTTGTTTCTAATTCAGCTTGCACTTAACATACTATGGTCTGCAGTTTTCTTCGGGATGAAAGACATACAATTGGCGTTGGCTGTCATAGTCGTCCTATGGATTCTCATTGCCGAGACGATTTATGAATTCAGCAAAAAATCAACCTCTGCTGCATTGCTTTTGCTGCCTTACCTCTGCTGGGTAGCTTTTGCAACAATTCTTAACTACAACATAATGCTTCTGAACTAGCTGGCACTATACCCTCATTTTCTTGAATGCATGTGTGCCTATCACCATCATTGCTGCTGTGAATAGGCACACCACTGCGAAGTCGAAGATTATGGGGAATGTTGACACCCCAATCAAGGCGCCTCTTAATCCATCAACTGCGTAGGTTATCGGGTCCAGGAAAATCAACGGGGCAAGATACGGTGGGAGATTGTTTGTGGGAAACAACGCGCCTGAGAGGAAGAACATGGGGAATATGACGAAGCTGCCAACCAATTGGAAGCCTTCGATGGACTCCATCTGCGAGCCGATAATCAACCCCAAACTTGCAGTCCCACAGGTGGTGACAATAAGGAACGCAACCGCTGTCAACAAAGACGGCAGGCTGAAGTCAACTCCCTGCATGAATCCAGTGACTGTGAATATGTAGCCTATGAACAACAGTATGGAGGACTGTATGAATGTGTCTGTTGCTCCGCCGACGACTTTACCAAGAAACATTGCCGACCGAGATATTGGCGAA
>JAHIYG010000274.1 GCA_018815265.1 Candidatus Altarchaeota archaeon
AGCGTTTGCGTATGAGAACCCGAAGACAGTAAAGACTGTGCCAAGGCCTACTGCATTAAGCGGTGGCCTGAACGTGAAAGGCTGTGGGTACTCAACGTTCTGGAAGAAGTTGTCTATGAATCCCAGTGTGAGCAACTTATCTGACAGAAAACTTTTCCCAGCTAGCATTTGGTAGATTCCATCAGTGTTTGAAAGCTCATGATACCATGGGGAACACATTACTCCTGCGAAAATTGCGAGAACCAAGACAGTAAAAAGACTAGTTGGTACGCCTTTGATTTTCCCAGCCAATATGAAGGGTATAAACCAGTAGATTATCAGGTAGCTGGAGTCTATCTGAAATATTGCCTTCAAGACGAAGAACACACCCATGTATCCGAGGGTGAACGCGGGGGCAAATGCCAGTGATTCCTCTGTGTCAAATATTTTTTGTGCTATGAGAAATCCAGGAATCCATATGAAAAGTGTTATGAGAAAAAAATCCATCATATACTCTTTAGCCTGTATCTGAATAAGCTAATGTATCTTATAGACATTTTAATCAGGCTGAATTTTGGCTTTCCAGCCTTTCTGTTGGTGTAGGTTGTCGGAACTTCACCAAGTTTATATCCTCTCAATTGAGCCTTTATCGCGAATTCAGGACTTATTGCAAAATCCCCAGATTCTAACGTGATGTCTTGGAAGACTTTTTTCCTGAACCCTCTAAAGGCGTTTGTTATGTCATGTACTGGAATACCAAATATTAGCCTAGCCAAAAGTGTGTAGCCGGAACTGTATATTGCCTTGTCTCTTGCAAGGTCTCCGCTGTCTGCACCATTCATATATCTTGATCCTATGACCATGTCATATCCTTCATCCAATTTTTTTACTATCTCATCTATTGTGTCAGTTTTGTCTGAGCGGTCTCCCATAACCCAGACAATATAATCTCCTTTAGCCCATCTTGTGCCATCTATCAGTGCGTATCCCATGCCATTATCTCCTTTTTTCCGGTGTATGCAGGATATGTTTTTATGCTTTGACAGTATATCGCATATTTCTGGCGTATTATCCGAGCTGTTGTCGTCTACCAGGATTATCTCATGCTCTCCGCAGCAGCTTTTCTTGATGTCGTTCACTAATTCCTCAATATTTCCATCTTCATTGTATGCAGGTATTACTATGGAGTATTTCATTTTTCTATCAACCCTGCATTTTTTAGCTCTTCAAGTGCTTTTTTGGTCAAGTCAACAGCATCCTGTTTTTTACCCCATTCCACAAGTTTTCTCATGCCATACTCGAATTTTGTCCTTGGCTTGTATCCGCATTTTTTTATTTTTGATATGTTGGCAGTGCAGTGTCTGATGTCTCCTTTCCTAAATTTCGCAGGTAGATGAGGTTTAATATCTTTCCCATAGAGTTTAGCCAAAACATGGGCGATTTCAGATATTGTTGTTGCATGCCCTGACCCTACATTGTACACTTGATAGTCCATCCCTTTCTCTTTCATTGCCAGAAGGTATGCGTCCACGACGTCGGAGACCTCTATGAAGTCCCTGCTTTGCAGCCCGTCCTCATAGATTATTGGGGGATTTCCATTTTTTATGTTTGACTGGAAAATGGCAGTCACTCCAGTGTACGGGTTGTTTAGGGACTGTCTTGGTCCGTATACGTTGAAGCATCTGAGGGCTACACATGGTATGGAATATGCCCTCCCGATGGCCAATACCAAATCTTCCTGTGTCTTTTTGGTTATTGCATAGACTGTAGTTGGCTTCAGTGGTTTGTCTTCTGGTGTCGGCATTGCATTCACGCGTCTTCCACATTCTGGACATCTCATTTTCCAATCATGTTTCATAAGCTGTTTTTCACCTCTAAAGTCAGGATGCACGATGCCGCAGTTCTTACATCTATATCGGCCTTCACCGTATATTGTGTTGGATGATGCTACAATTATTTTTTTTATGCTATCTTTCCTTTTAATTATCTCCTCCATTAGAAGTCCTGTTCCCCTGCAGTTTACATCTGTGAACCTTTCAATTTCATACATGGACTGCCCAATACCCACTGCGGCGGCAAGATGCAGGACATATTCAACACCCTCCAGGCAAGTAGTGACATCCCTCCTTTTTCTCACATCGCCGATTATGTATGTGGCTTTCTTGTTTGCATAGTCTGGAAGCCTCCGTTTTCTCCCGTGAACTTGGGGCTCAAGGTTGTCTAGGACTTTTACATTATGTCCCTTTTTTACAAGCCGGTCCACTAGGTGGCTTCCTATGAATCCGGCACCTCCTGTCACTAAAATATTTTTTTTCATGTGTAATTTTCTCCAACCCACTTCACTGTTTCCTCAAGGCCTTTGTCAAAGTCTTTTTTAGGCTTCCACCCAAGTTCCTTTCTTGCCTTTTTCGTGTCTGAACGCGTGTGTTCCATATCCCCTATATGGTCTGCCACGTACTTTATCCTGCCAGAACCAACTAACCCTATTATCTTTTCAGCCAATTTAT
>JAHIYG010000275.1 GCA_018815265.1 Candidatus Altarchaeota archaeon
CGTCCGTATAGGGTTTCTATGTCACCCTTGTCGGATAAGAGTTTCATTATGATTATCGTGCTGCTGAACGTCAATGCGACAGCCACGTATGCAGACACGATAACTGGAAATCCTAAGGCCTTGCATATCAAGAACCCGATAACAGAAGTGAAAATAACTTGTCCAACTCCAGTAATCAAAGAAACCTTACCAACTTCCTTTATGACTTTAGGGCTTAGGTTTAAACCAACGATAAAAAGAAGCAGGGACACGCCAACGTGCGAGAATGTGACTAGGGTATCTGTTGAATGAAGGACGTTGAGAATATGGGGCCCAACTATTATGCCTGTAGTGATATAACCGATAATCAGCGGTTGTTTCAGGAGCCATACTATCCCCGTGATTATGGTGGCTACAACAAAAATTAAACCCAGTTCCAGAAATATTTCCATAGTCTGTTCATTTGCCTCATCAGTTCTTCTCTAACAAATCAAGCAGGCTACTGGGGGTTACCACGCCAATAACCTTCCTGTCTTTATTCAAGACAGGTATGTACTGAAAGCCCTCAGCATGCACTAATTTTATTACTTTGTTGATGGGAGTGTCACGGTTTACAGTGGATTTGTGTTTATTTGTCAATTCATCGGCCGTTTTATACAAAAACGCCCGTCTATAACCTATACCCAATAGCTTTGTGATTGGTTCATATTTCACTTGATGTAGAAACAGTTTGATTAAATCTTCGTCACTGATTTCCCCCACAAATTTTTTATCCTTCGTAACCACTATGCAGACGTTTGTATCCTCCCGCTTCAGTTTCTTTAGTATCTTGTCTGCACCATCGTCTGAATACACAAAAACCGGTTTTATCATAGCATCCTTGGCAGTCAGTTTTTTAATATTCATTGACTCCAAAATCCCCATAGCCTCACATTCCCTCATTTTTTTAAGGTAATCCGATGACCTCATTTTCCCTCCTAGTTTTACCATCATTGTGAATTGATATTAAGGGTATCTTCGCCTCTATCTTGCATTCATTTTCCTAACGATTTTATCATATGTATCCAGTAACTCTTCCATCTCCTTTATCTTGAGGAAATAAAATTTTTCAGGGGAGTTTATCCTCAAAATCCACAAAACCCAGGTCATACAGTAACTTCAAGTGTTTTGACGCGGAAGACTCGGTTATACCTACATCATCCGCTATTTCATGAACAGAAGCCTTTTCTTTTTTTGTGAGCAGGTGTAATACGTCTCGCCTCACACTAGCCCTTAATGCTCTAGCAAGTTTCTCGTCTGCCATACTACCCTATCAACCCGCGTGTTTATAAATATTCCATATTACTCAATTGAACCATAAGGAAACTAGGCAAGTACAGTAGAATCACATCCTCATAGAAAAAATAAAACCGCATCCCCCCTATTTGGCGTGCCCGCAACCTACACTAGGGCATGGACTTTTTAGTGTTAAATCCTCCCAGGGCTAAATTGTCATATTCCTGCGGTATATTTTTTTATTCTATGCATATCATATAACACTATGAAACTTTTCATGGCCTTACTGCTGGCGTGTGTCGTGCTGTCCAGCGGTTGCATTGAAACTGAAGACATTATTATGTCTAAAATAGCCGAGGAAACCGGGCTCGGTTTTTTGTGTAAGTATACCAAAACTGAGGCAGGCTCGAATTATTGCTACGAGAACATGGCTTTGAAGACTCTTGACCCTGATTTATGCCAGCGGATTAGTGGTGTCGAAGGTAGGAATGACTGCGTCAAAGAGTTTGTGGAAAAAGGCGGTGACGGCAATCTATGCGGTCAGATACGTCAAGACGATGATGAGATGAACTCATGTTACATGCAAACATCCTACGACAGGAAACAGCCGAATCTTTGCAGGCCAATCACAGACTGGGGCCAGAGAAACTCCTGCTACTACAATCTGGGTTATAAGCTCGGAGACGAGACGATCTGTCGGAAAATCGACAAGACTTATCAGACCGGAGGTCGCAGGGCGTATTGCTTTACCGCGGCAGCGAAGAAGAACAATGACGCGAAACTCTGCGATGAGATAATGGACGAAGGACTTAAGGATTCCTGCCTGAAAAAAGTCGGCGGCCAAACTTGACGCGGATTGTGTAACAGGAAATCCTTCGGACACTATTCCTGCGTGTCCTCAAGTTATAGAAGAGAATCCCATGAATCTAATCCTCCTCAATCGAGGTCAGTTCATGCATAATATCCCTGTGGGCGTCCCGCCTCTTCCCTCTCTCGCGTTTGCTCTCCTCTTTTTTCACGCGATGGTCGGGTATAGGCACAATCCCGCTCAAGTCGCCTATCACGTTTGAGAGGGAGCTCCCCGTCGGCACGATAATCTTGGCGTTATCGCGCAAGGCATTCTCGGTGACTTCAAGCCTCTTAAGTATCTGGGCGTTGTTCACGAAATACTTTTCCGCGGCAG
>JAHIYG010000276.1 GCA_018815265.1 Candidatus Altarchaeota archaeon
AAAGGAACTCATAGTCAAAACAATACCTAAGGTGAAATAATGAACCTAAAAGATAGCATACGGACTGTTCCCAATTGGCCTATAGAGGGGGTAATGTTTCGAGATGTCACAACACTCATGCAAGACCCTAAAGCATTCAAAGCAGCATGTGACAAATTCATCGAAAGATACAAGGACAAAAAAATAGATAAAGTCGTGGGTATTGATGCGAGAGGCTTTATTATCGGAGCAGTCCTTGCATACGAACTAGGTGTTGGCTTCGTTCCAGTGCGTAAGAAGGGGAAACTACCTTACAAGACAATATCTGCGGAATACACACTTGAATACGGTAGTGCAATAGTAGAAATACACGAAGACGCCATCAGCAAAGGAGAAAGGGTATTGATAGTGGACGACCTCATGGCAACCGGCGGTACAATGTCTGCGGCAATCGAGTTAGTCGAAAAACTAGGCGGCGAAATCGTTGAATGCGCCTTCATAGTCGAACTCCCAGACCTTAAAGGCCGGGAAAAAATAAAAGGAAAAAAAATATACGCCCTAACAGCGTTTGAGGGAGACTAACGAGCATGTGACCCAGTGTTTAACCCGTGGTTTTAACTACTATAAGCTTTTCTCACGTTTCTAAGACTCCACCAAAGGAATAACGAATCGTATATGCCCCCTATCCCAATTAGGGCGAGGAATGGACTAAATATTAACACAGGTAGTATGTAAGAACTTTGTATGACTGAATATAGGATAAACACTAACAATGGAGAGGTTATTAGTAACGAGCATATTTTTATTATTTTATTTACTTTATTTTTTGTTTCAGTATATACAAAATGGCCAATATCTTTTGCATCAAATTTAAATTGGCTTGCAACATCTGCTCTTCCTGGGACAGTACTTAAAACTGAATTTACCATGGTAGATGAGGCTATTTTCCCCATCTTTTGTTGCAGTTCATTTTTATGTTGAATTAATTCACCAAGTTTATTATCGAAACAAGAAGTGTGAACATATTTTCTTCCAATAATATCGTCTTGAACTACCATCAAGTCTTTTTCTTCCATTGGTGTATTACACAATTCACAATTCAAAGAAGACATGTTACTCTATAAGCTTAGGGATAAAAAAAGTATTTGTGTATTTTGCCACGTAACTTAGTGTTCGAAGCGTGCCTTTGTGTGTGGGATGTTCACCCTCACTATACTTAACTACATATGACAAATCAAGTTATACAAACTATGACTGAATACACATTTTATCTGAGAAAGAGTAGAAGACCTAACATTTGAAGGTGAGGATGTGTATGTGAAGCATTGTTTCTCATACACGCGCTAGACACTTTTGTGTCTGTTGTGTATGCTCGTAGCTTTGCTTCTGCTTTTTCGTGGTAAATATCCTGTCCTTTAGGGCAGTATTTATCTCAGGTATGTTCGTCTTAGAAGGACTTCTTCAACTAGTTTAGTGTAGGGTATGTCTATTTTTACATTATTCCCGATTGTTTCTATCTCTTTTAGTGAAATTGCTTCTTTATCGTTTCCCCGCATCTTTTTGATATTTTTTCCTTCGAGAATTAAATAAAGTTCCATCCTTTCTTCGCTTAAGGCGATGTTTGTGATAATTCCCACGGTTAGTTCATCTGAACTTTTAACTGATAAACCAATCAATCCGTTGAGCCGAATAACGTCACTTGAGGAAATGTCTCTGATTTTTATTGCAGCCGTTAAACCCTCGAAAGTTTTTAAAAGGTGGATGTATTCGGTTATTACCTCTATTTCATTTGCTGGAATTAGTTCTGATACATTCCCATGGATAGGTAGCATCTTATCGCCGCGTATTGTCATGTATAAGTTGCGGTTTGGGAGGACAAGGATGAGCCCGTCAAATATGCCCAACTCTCTGCCCGACACATCAACCACTTTTCTCCCCACTATATCGTTTAATAAGTGCATTCTTTTCCCAATCGACGGGCGTTGGAGTTATTGTTTTTTTTTGAGCATTGTTTCCCTGGGCGCTCTCTCATCTTTTACTTTTATTTCTCATCCTGCTCTTAAAATCATTAATTTTCTTTTTACTGATTTTATTTGCTTTTTTCCTTGATGCTAATGTTTTTTTATTCACTTTTTGTTTTTCAGACATGTGAGATTTGGTATTCCCTTTGTTGCCTATTTTTACCTTGGTTTTGGTATTCACTGTAGTTTTGGGGCTAGCGTGTTCTGGGTTACCTAATTCAAACAAGTCCCTTTTGAAATTCGTTAGTATGTTTTGTGTTGTCTGTCCCTTTATTTTGCGGGCTTCAAGTCGATTCTTTCTTTTTTTTGTCTGTTGCTGAGCTCGTCTCTTGGTAGTCAGACGTTTAAGTGTTTTTTTTTTCATTTTTTTCCCTGTTCTTGATGGTGGGTTTGTTTAAGTATTACTTCTCCATTTTCTCCGATTTTGTATGTGACCTCCATTTTTTCCTTCCAGCCTTTCCCGTCCATAATCACTTTAGGGATTGTCACAAATGCCTGCCCTGTCTTCTTGTTCATCTGAATCCGATATGTCTTAA
>JAHIYG010000277.1 GCA_018815265.1 Candidatus Altarchaeota archaeon
CTGAAGCGCCCTTTGAAAACAACTACAACGGCTGCGAAGTCATTGGGGCCAACAACATCTCCCAGGATCCGCAGTACGGCAGCTACACACTTCAGGCCAGCTCTCCCTGTATCAATGCGATACCCATTGGAAATCCGCCCAATGATCCGGTAACTGAAGACATAGATGGGACTGGCAGGCCCCAAGGTTCCGGGTTTGATATGGGGTGCTACGAGTATGTTTATCAGACCCCCACCATCACATCCTTTATACCAACATCCGGCACCACAGGAACATCGGTCACCATTACCGGTACCAACTTCACCGGGGCTACAGCCGTCGCGTTCGGGGGCACGGCAGCCTCCAGTTTCACGGTCAATTCTTCCACCCAGATCACTGCTACGGTCGGTTGTCAGATATAGGCAATTTTCCACTCGTGCAGTCATGGTAAATGCGGTTGCATCATATGAGAGGAGTAAAATTAAAAGAGTCGCTTTCAAAACATGATATGCCATGGTCTGCATGATAGAATTTAGTTAATCTTTAAGTAAATACCTAAATAATTCAGTATTTGAAATGACTGATTCATGTGTATGTGCTGGGGTAGACATAGGCGGAGCTAACCTTAAATGCTTTGTCTTTGAGCTCTACAAGGACGGCGGGTTCAAAAAACTATATTCAACTGTCCGGAGTTTTGAGCTTTCACTAGGTGATGCCTTAGTGAAAATAAAAGAGGACGTGGGGGGAGTTGATGTTCTTGGCGTTACAAGCACAGCGGAATACAGCATGAGATACTTCAGGTCACTGGGTGATGGGATAAAAAACTATGTTGATGACCTTATGCAGATGCATGTTCCCATCTACTGGATTACACTTGATGGGATATTTGTTAGAAACGAGCAGGCTCGCGATTACTATCGCTTGGCTGCCGCCAACTGGGTTGCGTCATCTCTCTACATTGGGGAGAAAATCCCAAATTGCATACTGGTGGATGTAGGTAGCACAACAGCCGACGTAATACCTATACTTGACGGTCGTCCTATCTCCATGGGGATTATGGATTTTGAAAGGCTCAGCTGCGGACAGCTGGTTTATACTGGTGTAATAAACACTCCGGTGGCTTCTATCTTAAGAGATATTAATGTCGGCGGAAAATCTGCGTGTGTGTCATCTGAGGTCTACTCAATATCGGCTGACGTGCATTTGATGCTGGGCAACATTAGCCAGAAAATATTTGAGGGTTATACCCACAATACTCCCCCAAGCGAATGCTATACCCGACTTGCCCACATGGTCTGCGCAGACGATGAACTTCTAAGGCGAGAGGACATTGCCTATATGGCGGAGCAAGTCTATGATAAGCAGGTAAGAGACATTGCAGAAGGCATAGAAGCGGTTTACAAATCTAATGCCGCCAGATTCGGCATATCAAGACCTCCTGTGGTAGTTGCTGGATTGGGTGCTGGTTTTCTCGCGGAAAAAGCAGCAAGAAAGGCTGGGTTTTCTGAAGTATTGCATGTCGGGAAAATGTTTGACGAGTGGTTTTCGATATCGTTGCCTGCTGCGTCTGTCGCATTACTTGCTGGCGAAAATTTTTTAGGTGTTTCAGATGAAGACTAGGGTTTTGGGTTTGGACTTGGGTGGCCTGACAATAAAAGGGGTGGTTGTGGATGTGTTGTCTGACGGGAGCTACAAGTTTGTCTCTGAATTCAGCGAATTCTTCTACCCCCACAACCTTGAGGCCGTACTTTCTCAATATTCTGAAGATGCCGATGCTGTTGGCATTGCAAGCACAGCCGAATATGTATACCCTGATTATCCACGGTTGTCTGACGGCATACGATTCTTTAGCGAAAAACTATCCAAAATCTTCAACAAAGATATCTTATGGATGAATCATAGCGGGTGCCTCACAGAAAACAAGCATGTAATGCAGACGCCGTATGATGTAGCATCCACTAATTGGGTTGCTACATCCTATCTTCTAGGGGAGAAACTGAATGAATGCATTCTAGTAGATATTGGCACAAGCTCAGCTGACGTGATACCAATCATTGGAGGATACCCTGCAGGTGATTGCAAATACGACTACCAGCGCCTCATAACCGGGGAACTGTTTTATACTGGTGGGGTTTTCACGCAGATTTCAGCTATTGTGTCATGGCTTAATGTTGATGGGGTTAGGACTAGGGTATCATCAGAGTATTTTTGCAATTCAGGAGACATACATCTGATGCTTGGCAACATAGATGATAAAACACACAGTAAATACCTCCGCATGTTTATGGGGTTTTCAAATCCATGGGACTGCTATAACCGATTAGCACACATGGTCTGCGCAGACGACAACATCCTTGACAGAGAGACGATGTTGGACATGGCTTCTCAAATTGAAAAAAAACAGATAGAAGACGTCGCTTCCTGCATTACCAAGGTATACACTAGGACAGAGGACATGTTTTCTGCGCATCCACCGATTGTTGTTGCCGGCTCGTCAAGCGCTTTCCTATGCGCCCCAGCAGCAAGGCATGCAGGATTTGAAAAAATAATAGGTTTTGGCAGCTTATTTGGGGGGATATCACATGCTGCTCCGGCATTGGCTGTTGGAGTGCTTTCCGGAAGAGAGATTTTAAATAGAGTGTAGCTCCTTTTCACCTATCTTCCCAGAGTGTATTGCAGAACCTACCAAAACCCCTTCTGCATCTGCATCTTTGAGTTTTCGTATGTCCTTAACATCCCTTATCCCGCATCCGTATACGACCCCCCTACCAATTCTTTCGCTTATTTTCTTAACTAACTCCAGGTTCGGGCCTGCGTTGGTACCCACTATATCCAAATCCAAGACTATTATGTCCTTGAATGATGTTTTCCTCAACCAATCAGTCAATTCACCGAGGCTGAACCCGCACGCACTAATCAGGCTCCCGCCTTTTGTGTCTATGCTGAAGACGTATTCCTCATGGTTGACTACGTGGCTTATGTTTGCAAGTGATTCGCTCGATATTATCGGCGAGAAATCCCACACCATATACTCTGGAACCCGTTTCAATCCGATATCTGCCATAACCTTTAGGTTTGTATTGGATGCTATCTCATTTATTTTCTTAATGTTTGGTCTGACCCCTGTTATCGCATCCAAGTCGGCGATGTATATCTCCTCGAAACCCCTCTCTTCATATGCTTTAGCCAACTTTAGTGGGTCACATCCGCTGCAGACCACTGTTTCCAATGGCATGTATTGGCTTCGGTCGCCTTTCTTGGCATGGACTGCAATGCCACCCATCACATCCAAAACAGGTATTATCCTCATAGCTCCTCAATTAGAGACTTTAAAGTCCTCACTTTCATCTCAGACAGGGTAGACATTCTGTCTGAGTCTTTGCATACTGCCCCCCGGACGCCGACGACATCTGGCTTTAACTTTGAAACTGTCATTATGTCCGTAACATCCAGTGAACCAGCCAATCCCACACCTATTTTTTTCTTTTTAGCTTTTTTCACGAAATCACCAACTTCATCTAAGCTCATATAATCCAAGAGCGTCCTTCCGTCCTTGTTTTTTGTGTCTACCATGACATAGTCTGCTTTGGCTGATTTTGCAGTGTCAACCAAAATCAAGGGGTCTATCGAGCCCACCAGCCTCCAGTCGCCGTATCCTGCTATCACAACCTTTATTCTCCTGTCATAGTCTTTGACTGCAGAGACTATCGCGTCACACATTTTTATTGCGTCTTCTTTTTCTTCGGCTCCGAAAATTCCAGCCTTGACGTAGTCTACTCCTAAACTGGCTACCCCCACTGCTGCAAGTGATGCGGTGCCAGGCAGGTTCGGCAGGTCTCCGATGGTTGCGCTAACCTCTATCCCCTCTGGGACAGCACTCCTGATTTTTTTTATAATCCATGGAAAATTAGCGCCCAAAGAGCCCTCCAACGGGTTTTTGACATCTATTATGTCTGCGCCGCCGTTGGCTGCGATTTCAGCTTCCACTTCGTCTTTCGGACTAACCAACAGTTTCATATGCAATCAACCACTGTCCCATAAACTACCCCTCCTCTCATGTAGTTTCTGAGTCTTTCAGGTTTTCTCCCATTTAGTATGATGCACCGGAGCTTATTACCTCTCAAGTATTTGTGGAGATTTCTGTCCACGCATGTCTCCCCAAGTGCTTTAAGCTCCTTGACACTTAATTGCTGTTGCAAAGTCTTTTTATGAAGTACGCCGTCTACATCCTTTAGGAGAATTAATTCCTTAGCATCTAACTTGCCTGCGGCATACGCTGCTACTGAGTCGGAGGTGTTGTCCCACGACGCATCCATGTCGCTTTTCAAAATATATCCTGCTGTCTGAAGCACTGGTATTTTGTTCCTGATTTTTTTAGCATCTTCTACATCCACGAGTTTGAATTTCTTGGACTGCCTAGCTAGCATCAAAGCCATCGCGTCCATGGCATGCAATGCCATCTCATGGGAAAGTTGCTCTCCTAAACTCAATCTTTTGTCAAGCTGCCTCACTGCATCAGCCAATTCTCCACCACCAACAACAATTGCGAAATCATGGTATACAGAAGCTTCAATCAAGGTATTCACTACCTTATCAAACACTTTCTTACTCTTTGTCAGACTACCTCCGACCTTGACAACAAAAGCCATGTCTTTGCTAATCTTTTTTCCATATGACGAAATAAAATACCATTGGCCTAAGAATGATTAATATTTAGTCCATGGACCTGTAGGATTAGTTCATTTTTATTGTTCTAAATGCGAAGCTTAGGCATCTTGCGTCTAAGCTATTGTTTTCAACTGCTTATCCATATAGTCGATTTTGTTGCAGAAGAAGGCAGTCAGGGAATGCTATCTAAGGCCGTCAAGAACACGTTTGAGCTAAAAACATACCTTAAATTAAGGCTTTTATAAGAACTTTAGTAGTATTTTAGTAGTATATAAATTTTTTATTGATTAATCTATTTAATCAAAAAATGCGCAAAAAAAATTCACTGGTTGTAGAGTTCACAAAAAGGTTTATTAAATTCTATCGGGTTAATGAGTGGCTGCATATTCTAGGATTAAGTATGCTGGGGTATTTTTATTCTACAAAAAGCCCACACAACCTGTTTTCTATTTTGTTACTCATGTTGATTTCATCGTTGTATCTTGCTTTTGGATATTCATCCAACTGCATACTCGGCAAATTAGGGAAAAAAACATCTTTGAGTGATGTAGTCATTTCTATACTGCCCTGTCTGGCCGGGCTTATTATATCCTATGTAGTCTCTTTCTATATTTTTATCTCCTTTTTGTCTGGGGCCATAATAGCAGTACTGTACTCTGGGCCGATAGTAAATTTTAAAGGCACCCCCTACATAAGCCTTCTCAGTAATTCGTCACTTTTTGTATTTCTACTGCTGTTTGGGATTTTCATGGGTGGCGGATACTTAGGTACTGAAACAGTACTTTTTCTATTAGTTGTATTCATGCTAATCATTCCATTCCAGATTGTTCATGAGATAGAGCATAGAAATGAAGACAAGAAAGACGGCCTTAAAACTACAGTCAACTCATTAAGCCTAATCAATGCGCGACATATAATTTTTATGTCAATTTTACTTGTGTGTGGAATAGTATTGTTCATGAAAATCAATTATGCCCCTCCTTTATTTTTTGCCGAAGTCACCATACTATTTTGTATTTCTCTGCTGTCGAATATCTACTCACTTAGTTACAATACTAGAGTGGCTCTATCATGCCGGAAATTCATGAGATTGGCTGGTATAGTCTACGGTGCTGTGGTATTGCTTCTTTTTATTAGGAATGGAATTTAGTCTATGTTTTTTTGAATTATTTTATTTCCTATGACTAATTACTAATTGTGAAAAAAAAGAGAGTCCGGCATTTGATAATACTGGCGCTGGTCCTCATTTTATCATTTCACATATCGCAATTGTATAGTTCACTTAGCACTAACGACTTTATCTTCGGTCCTCCAGTTAGCATTTTCCTGAAAGACACCTACCCCATTTATCAATTTAATAAAGACGACATAAAACACATGGATGAACTATACTGGATGCAGAAGACATACATCTACTATCTCTTTAAAGAACGCAATTTTTCATTAGATGCGTGGGATCACCCATACATCTACGATCAACCCCCGTTGGGCAGGTACATACTGGGTTTTGGTTTGGAACTGTTGGGGGGGGAAGTAGCGACTACTGAAGGAGGTCTTATGCTGTGGGAAAAGTCGTGTATGAGGCGACTTTGGGTTAACATCAACGAGAGAGATTATGATTCTTATGGGACTGATATCCGCGGTCTTTTGGAATATGAGGATTACCTTAGAAAAGGAATCCGCAATTCTAAGATTTCACCTTTGGATTTGAATTACTTATTAAAGGCAAGGGAGATAGTATTTTTCTTTGGCTTACTAACAACTTTGTTGGTAATGCTGTTGTGTTATATTCTCTCCAGGGATACTATTGCATCCTTGGTTTCTGGGCTGCTTTTTTTGGACAACGATATATCAAAACTCGCTTTTACTGCAGTATTGACTGAAACCATATGTGCTTTCTTCATGCTGGCAATTCTTTTCACTGTTTTTTTCTATTTCAGACATAAGAGGCAATTACGCGAAATTATTCCGCCCCTGCTCATTGGAATATCTATTGGATTTGGTATAAGTGTAAAATTCACTGTTTTCCACATGTTGGTGACGACTTTGCTTGTCTTCGGCATATATCTCTTCATAACCTTGAATAAGGGGACAGATACTCACAATAAACATCATAATAAGAAAATATTCATGACATTCATCTGTCACGTGTTTCTGATTTTTTCAACATCTATTGCAGTGTTCATACTACTTAATCCATTTCTCTACTCTGACCCCCTAGGGAATACAATGGCTATGATTGACCATAGGGTTAAGTACATGGAATTACAATGGCTGCACCAGCAGGTCCCGATTGATTCAACTTGGGATGGATTTTTGAATATGTACCGGCGCGGAATCCTAAGAGATGACACATCTGGCCCGTTCAAAAATATCGGCACGCTTGACCTACTATACACTTTCTGTGTGCTAGTTGGTTTAAAAGAATTGCTTGTAGGCTCTCGCATTGAAATAAAGCAAGGGTCTGTGGGGAAGGCAACAATCGCTTTTGTATGGGCGCTGTCGACGTTTCTAGTCTTTACCGTGGGCGTTCATATGGATTGGACGAGATACTACCTATCAGTAATTATGGTTTCAGCAACCCTATTCGGCATTGGATTACACAAACTAATCCACTAATGCTTTACATCCCACAATGATACACATGGGCCCGCTGGGACTTCGCAAGACATTCGTCTTGCTTGCCCCAGTGGGTGCTAGTAAGGAAGAGGTTAATAGATTGTAATGAACGGGCCCGCTGGGACGTGCAAAATCCATTAAGGATTTTGTGTCCCAGGGGGTACTGGTGACACCTTCTTGTTACAGTTGGTGTTAGGTGGGCCCGCTGGGATTTGAACCCAGGATCTACAGCTTGCTTCGAACCTCTGTGGCGCAGGCGGTAGTGTATTATGCCGCCGTATGGTGGCATTATTTATTTCGCCCGTGAACCGCAACGAAGACATTAGTCTTCGCATGCACAAATGGTTTTTCCTTTGTCGTGGCGTGATGGTTCGTAGAAGGCTGTCGCCATATCCAGGCTTGGCTACGAGCCCAATATCTGAGTATATGAATAGGTTCAATAGGAATAAAAAAGTGATTTTATCATTGTTTACCTATTTATTAACATGGTTTTGGAGGCGCAAGTAAAGACTTACCCCTTAGCTGTGGATTTAAGGACATACATGACTTTGAGGGGATACAATGCATTTATTTTTCCTCTTTTTGCATTCATATTCCTCCCGCTGGGGTGGTTGCTGGGGTCTCTAGTCATGAGTGTTTTAGGGATGTTATTCCTTCTATTCACTCCATTTGCGCTAGTTTTTTTGGCTCTTGATTACGAATTATATCCAAGACAAATAAGTATTGATGGAGGGTATCTGAACATACCTGATTTCAGTGGTTTCCCTCTGTCCCTCATAGGGTTTTCAGGGGAGGGATACATCTTTGACTTCAAAAAAGAGCAGGTTTATATCAGGGTAAGGTTGTCAAACATACGGGAGGCGTATGTCGTCAAAGACCCTCATGAGAAGCCAAAACCTCTCAGGCAATTTGCTAGAGTAAGGGTGAAAACGACATATTCGCTAGCTCTTCCAACATTTAAGGGATATACTGTCTACACAAACAAGTACGACCAAACGCGATATATGCCGCCACTCACGAAGATTTCAGAAGATAGATACATTTTTGAACCGGAGATACACAATCAACTAAAGGAAAAAATCAGAAATCATCTACATCGGCAATACGCCCACGACCAGGATTGTGTTGTCGCCGTAATGGTGAAAAATCTGGTGTTTACAGTGCCTGAAAATATAAGGAACAGGTACCCTAAACCGATAGAGTATCCTGTGTTCTCAAATGAGACAATCTATTTTTCAGTTAAAGATCCAGAGAAATTCATAGCAGATCTAAAATATGTCATTTAACTGAATAACCCAGCACCTCTTTGGTAGAGAACAGGAAATTCATACAGCGGCTATTTATTTATTGTTATCTTCATATTGTATCGATTGGGTGTTTTTTTAAAGTGGATGATTTGTTTTATGCCTCTTTGAAGGATGTTGATAGGGATGTTTTTGATGCTGTCTCCTCCGAGGAGGTGAGGCAGGAGGGCATAAATCTCATAGCATCTGAGAGCCTCACGTCGAAGGCTGTTAGGGAGGCTTGTGCGTCTGTCATGACTAACAAGTATGCTGAAGGCTATCCTAGGAAAAGATACTATGGGGGATGCGAGAATGTTGATGTCGTCGAGGAGTTGGCTATTGAGCGTGCCAAGAAGATTTTTGGGGCAGAACACGTTAATGTCCAGCCGCACAGCGGAACCCAGGCGAACCTCGCCGTGTATTTGGCGGTGTTGCAGCCAGGAGACAAAATACTTTCCATGGAGTTGTCCCATGGGGGCCACCTCTCTCATGGCTACAAAATAAATGAGAGCGGGAAAATCTACAGGGGCGAATTCTACACAGTCAACAAGGAATCTGGCATGTTGGATTACAACGAGGTGTTGGCGCGCGCAAAGGAAGTTAAACCCAAAATTATTGTATGTGGATACAGTGCATATCCGAGGACTGTACCATTTAAGGAGTTTGGGGAGATTGCAGAAGAAGTCGGTGCGTACTTGATGGCTGACATCGCACATATTGCGGGCTTAATCGGCGCTAATGTTCATCCCTCGCCGGTGGCATACGCGGACTTCATCACAACCACGACACATAAGACATTGATGGGTCCGAGGGGCGCGATGATAATGTGTAAGGAGGAGTATGCAAAGGATATAGATAGGGCAGTATTTCCTGGAACACAAGGCGGCCCATTCATGAATGTAATAGCAGCCAAGGCGGTTTGTTTCAAGGAAAACCTCACTCAGAAGCGCAGAAATATGAATGCACAGATTGTGAAAAACGCCAAATCACTTGCAAACAAATTAACCACCATAGGATTCAATCTAGTGTCTGGAGGAACTGACAACCACCTGATGCTGGCTGATTTGACAAACAAGAACCTCACAGGCAAAGACGCTGAAGCAGCTCTTCAGGCTGCAGGGATAACATTGAACAAAAATACGGTTCCATATGACAAACAAAGCCCATTCGTAACGTCGGGTGTCAGGATTGGGACGCCATGCGTCACAGTAAGGGGGATGAATGAAGGCGATATGGACAAAATTGCAACCTGGATTTCAGACGTCATAGAAAATCCCTCAGATGAAAATATGCGTTCTAAGATAAAATCCGAGGTTGCAGAACTTTGCGCTAAGTACCCAGTATACAAATGACTGTTATACTTGACGGAACGGGTGTGTCGAAGAAAATAAGGACTCAGCTGAAGAGGAAAGCATCTAAACTTAATGTGAAACCATGCCTTGCAGCAGTCATCATCGGAGAAGACCATGCATCCAAAATGTATGTGTCTATGAAGGAGAAGGCATGCTTTGAGGCTGGATTCAAGTCAAAGGTTATACGGCTTGGGGGCAAGACTTCCGAGTATACCCTTCTGAAAAAAATCAATTCTCTAAACTGTGACAAGTCAGTCCATGGCATACTAGTTCAGTTGCCTCTGCCAAAGCACATAGACGCGGATAGTGTGTTTCAGTCTATTGACCCGTCAAAGGATGTTGATGGTTTCACACCCGTTAGTATGGGGAAGCTTATGGCAGGTGATGAATCGATGGTTGCTGCGACACCTAAGGGTGTCATGATGCTTTTGGACGAATACAGGATAAAATACGAGGGCAAGGAAGTGGTCCTAGTAAATCATTCGACCGTAGTCGGCAAACCATTGGCTATGCTTTTTCTAAATCGTTTAGCCACGGTCACAGTCTGCCACGTCAAAACCAAAGACCTGAAATCCCATACTAGGCGGGCTGACATATTGGTTTCAGCAACAGGGGTGCCGCACCTCATAAAAGCCGACATGGTGAAGAAGGGTGCGGTAGTAGTTGACGTCGGCGTGGCAAAGAAGGATGGCAAGACAGTCGGTGACGTTGACTTCGAGAAAGTCAAGAACAAGTGCTCGTACATTTCCCCGGTTCCAGGAGGTGCAGGACCCATGACAATCGCAGCACTGCTTCAAAACACGCTGTTGGCTGCAAAGGGAAAGTAGGGTTTTTTTAACCCACTCCTCCTTAGTCTTTACTTGGTGGTTTTATCTTGAAGATATCCCGCGCCTTAATCAGTGTCTCAGACAAAAGGGATGTAGTTGATTTCGGAAGAGAACTCTCCAAATTAGGCGTGGAAATAATCTCCACCGGAGGCACAGCAAAGGCTTTATGTGACGCAGGCATACCCGTCGTTAAGGTCTCTGAATACACTGGATATCCTGAAATGCTAGATGGTCGCGTTAAAACGCTTCATCCGAAAGTTGAAGCAGGCATACTTGCTATAAGGGATAATCCGTCGCACATGGCAAAGCTCAAGGAACATAACATCCCACTGATTGATTTGGTCTGCGTGAACCTTTATCCCTTCAAGAAGACAGTGGATAATCCGAAGTCATCGTTTGGGGAAGCAGTCGAAAACATAGACGTCGGAGGACCCACACTTGTGAGGGCTGCGGCGAAAAACCACAAAGACGTAGCGGTCATAGTAAACCCAGGTGATTACCAGAAAATATTGGGTGAATTAAAGTCAAACGATATGACACTGTCTGATAAGACACTGTCTGAGCTTGCAGTCAAGGCTTTTGCGCACACTGCGGAATATGACGCATTCATACACCGGTATTTCCACGATAAACTATGCCCTGGCGTATATCCTGAAAAGATGAACATAGTATTGTCTAAGGCATATGACCTGCGATATGGTGAGAATCCGCATCAGAGCGCTGCATACTATTTCGACGAGACGGACCCATCAGACGTTAAATCCACAAAGGTCCTATTAGGCGACAAGAAGCTTTCATTCAACAACCTCATAGACGTTAATGCGGCGTTGGAGCTGGTTAAGGAGTTTGACAGCCCTGCTGCTGCGATAATCAAGCACTTGAATCCGTCAGGAGTAGGTGTTGCAGAAGATATCGCCTCCGCATATGGGGCAGCGCACAGTGCAGACCCCCAGTCAGCATATGGCTGCATAGTGGCGTTAAACCGGGAGCCTGATGTCAGGACCGCAAAGGATATTGTTTCAACATTTGTAGAGGTAGTTGTTGCGCCAAGGTACAGCAGGGAAGTGTTGGATATACTTTCCACAAAAAAGAAGATGCGTGTTTTAGAGGTTGGTGAAATAACTAAGAAAATCAAGAACATGCAAGACTACCGCAGGGTCGTTGGCGGGATGCTGGTTCAGCAAGCAGATACCCGCGATGTCACAGAGGCGGACCTGAAGATAGTGTCTAAGAGAAAGCCAACGAAGCAGGAGTTGGAGGCAATGCTTTTCGCTTGGAGGGTCTGCAAACACACCAAATCCAACAGCATCATATTCGCCAAAAAAGGCCATACAGTCGGCATTGGAGCAGGCCAGATGAGCAGGGTAGATGCTGTGAAGATTGCGTCAATGAAGTCAGGGGAGCTTGCCAAAGATTCTGCGATGGCGTCTGATGCGTTTTTCCCGTTCCGCGACGGCATAGACGAGGCAGCTAAAGCAGGCATAACAGCGGTCATCCACCCAGGCGGTTCCATACGCGATGAGGAAGTCATAGCAGCAGCGGACGAACACAACATGACAATGGCCTTTACTGGAGTCAGGTGCTTCCTACATTAAAATATATGGAGGCAATATTTTTTCATGGCTAACATTGACTATAATTCGCTTAGGGAGAAGATACTTGGTTGGTTTTATTTTATCCTACATTTAATATTTGATTGGGTGCTAGTCTAAACCCATAATACGGACACTTTTGTTGCATCATATGCGGGTTCAAACGAAATGGTTTCGAAGGTATTTTTCATTGACGGCGGGGATTACACAGGGAATTCAGAGAAATGCTTTAGGTTAATCTCTGAAAAATTCAGCGGCAGTGTCGCGTTGAAGACGCACTTTGGAGAGGAGAAAAATACGACACACATAAATCCTGAATGGATTACATCTCTTGGCACCTACTTCAAAAATCCTGTTTTTGTCGACTGCAATGTCTTGTACCGCGGGATGAGGACTAGGAGAACAGACCATGTGGAGTTGGCGAAAAGACATGGGTTCGGATTCCTCCCAATAGACATATTGGACGGTGAAATGGGAGAGGAGGAATTAGAGGTGCCGGTAAATTTAGGCACTACAAAAAATGCCAGACTCGGAGCCGGAATCGAAAGATACGGAAACTGGGTTGCACTAACCCATTTCAAGGGCCATATTGCGACGGGATTCGGGGGTTGCATAAAGAATGTCGGGATGGGTTTGGGCTCTCGCGCAGGCAAACTGGACATGCACTCTGTTGTTTCGCCGGTTGTCAGACAGGAAAAATGTGTTGCATGTGGTAAATGCGTTGCCGACTGCCCTGCTGATGCAATCTCAATAAATGGTAAGGCCAAGATAGACTCTGATAAATGCATTGGATGCGCTCACTGCATAGCGGTATGTCCGAACTCCGCGATTGACATACCCTGGGAGATGCTAGACAACACAAACAATGCCTTGATGGAGAGAATCTGCGAATACGCGTACGCTGCATTGAGGGGGAGAAAATGGTGGTTCATGAATTATATGGTCAACATAACCTATGACTGCGACTGCATGAACATAGCCCAAAAACCATTCATGAAAGATGTTGGAATAGTGCTGTCCGAAGATATTGTCGCAGCAGACCAGGCAAGCTATGACCTGATTTCTGAAGTAGTGGGCTATGACCCGTTCAAGAAGAAATTTGGTGTAGATGGAGCATACCAGCTTGAATACGGGGAAAAGATAGGTTTAGGCTCCAGAAAGTATGTTCTTGAAAGACTATGAAAAAAGACATTGAAATAGCTCATGAGGCTAAATTGAAGCCAATAGGTGAGGTGGCTGAACTATTGGGTTTAGAATGTGCGGATTTGATGCTATACGGTAAATACAAGGCTAAGGTTTCCATTAAACTCCTGGATAAGCTAAAGAACAGGCCTTCTGGTAAGCTGGTTCTTGTGACCTCTATGAATCCAACACCCGCTGGCGAGGGAAAGACCACGACTACAGTCGGCTTAACGCAGGCAATGAGGAAAATCGGCAAAAACGCAGTCGCATGCATCAGGGAGCCGTCACTTGGCCCTGTTTTCGGCGTCAAAGGAGGGGCTGCAGGGGGGGGATACTCGCAGGTGCTGCCTATGGAGGACATCAACCTCTACTTCACAGGAGACATACCTTCGGTGTCTGCAGCAAACAATCTACTGTCATCGTTGATTGACAACCATATCTTCCAGGGGAACAGTCTAAACATCGACCCTACAAAGGTTGTATGGCGGCGCGTCACAGACATGAATGACCGCTCATTGAGGAGGATATTCATCGGTTTGGGGGATTCATCAGGGCTGGCGAGAGAGGACAGATTCAACATAACAGCAGCAAGCGAGGTGATGGCAATACTGTGCCTTAGCACTTCATACCATGACCTCAAGGAGAAACTCGGGAAAATTGTTGTTGCATACACCTTCTTCGGCCAGCCGGTAACGGCATCCCAGCTCAGGGCTGAAGGCGCGATGGCCGCGCTTTTACGGGATGCAATGAATCCGAACCTGGTACAGACACTAGAGGGCGGTCCTGCATTCATCCATGGTGGCCCCTTCGCAAACATAGCACACGGTACAAACTCCATAGTCTCAACTATGATGGCGTTGAAGCTGTCAGATATTGTGGTGACTGAAGCAGGATTCGGAGCTGACTTGGGGGCTGAGAAATTCATGGACATAGTCTGCCCTATCGCCGGATTTAAGCCGGATGCTGTTGTCATTGTCGCGACGGTCCGGGCGATAAAACACCACGGGGGCGCAGCAGACCCTACAAAAGAGGATTTGGTTGCCCTCAAAAAAGGATGTCCAAACCTTAGAAAACAAATAGAGAATGTAATGGCATTCGGGGTGCCGGCTGTCGTAGCATTAAACAAGTTCCAGTCTGATACACTGGCTGAGATAGAATATGTGCTTGGGGAGTGTAGGAGGTTGGGTGTTGAGGTAGCATTGTCTGAAGTTCATGAGCGGGGTGGTGACGGAGGTTTGGAACTTGCTAAATTGGTGTTGGATGTGTCATCCAAAAAAAATAATTACAAACCACTGTATGACTTGGATTTACCGATTAAGGAGAAGATAAAGTCCATAGCCTGCAAGATATACGGGGCAGACGATGTCGACTACACAGACGAGTCGCAGCATATAATTTCCCTTTTTGAGCAGCAGGGTTTACGGGGGTTGCCTATATGCATGAGCAAGACTCAAAAGAGCCTATCTGATGACCCGAACCTGCTTGGTGCGCCGACTGGATTCAAAATAACAGTCAGCAATGTAAAGGTTTCGGCTGGTGCAGGATTCATCGTCGCATACTGTGGGAAGGTACTGACAATGCCTGGCCTTCCGAAAAAACCAGCTGCAGAAGGCATCGACATCGACGACGACGGAGTCATAACCGGGTTGTTTTAGTCTTTGATTTTCATTTTGGAATCAACTAGTTCCCTGAGTTGCGGATAACTTCTTGCCCTCTCGTTTTGCCTTAGCATTCTGTCTGTCTCTGCAACCTGGGCTTTCAGTTGATTAAGCCTGGTTTCGTCTACATCGCTCAAACTCATGTTGTATTGGTCTGGTTTTTTAAGCATCCGGTTTATTACTGTATTCAGGTCCCGCCCTGTTGCCAGCATATTTCTAAAAAGTTCAGGTATTACTGGGACGTTGTTTGGGTAGTCTTTCTCCCATCCGCTCCACCAATACGGGCAAGATATGAGTGATAGCCCGTAATTCTCCCAGCATGCCCTAATCTCCCTTGGCATACTATCCTCATCCACGCCGGGGTTGTGCCTCATATACATGTCTGTTACCTCCTTAAGCGGCCCTTTATATCCTGAAAGCGTATTTCCTACAATATCTCTAAGCCACTGAGTCTGCGGGTTAATCCACAGGCCGAAGTCGCCGCTCCAGCTTGCGTCATATGGTTGTCTTTCCCGCTCTCTTTCTGAACCAACCATCTGAAGTGTCTTCCTAAAGGAGGCGACTTCTATACCATACTCCCCCAGTGTCTGCAGGAATATGTGGAAGGGGTAGGCTTCGCCTGGATGATGTAAACCAATGAATTCGGCGTCATTTGCAAGTATTATTGCTGAATTCCTACCTTCATATAATGGGTTCCTCCATACTCCATGGTTTCTCTCCGTCCCAAAAAGGTCGGAAACAAAGAGTCCCATGAGCCTTTTAGCTTCCAGATGCGCCCAACTAACCTCTCTTTCCGCGTTTAAGCCACTCAAGTCATGTTGCATCCTTTCGCGCTCTGACAGCGGGTCTCCGCTGTTTACTGCATGGAATGCCATGGAGTCACAGGCGTTGAATGCTCGAAAGAATGCAGTCACATCAGTTGGTGGATTCCCTAACTCGAAATTGGTCGCCTTTGTTATGTCAAAGCCGGCGTTGTGGCGCAGCGAGTCAAAGCACACAATGAAATTAACTTTGTTTTTTGCCTCCACGTCAGTCAATACATGGAATAACTCATCAGTCTTCGCCTGTTCAGGGACATGCAGGCTGACCATCCCATCTTTTGGGGTGAAATGCGCGAGATAATATCTCAATGAGTGATCGTATTCTCGCATCATGTCGTCTCTTGAGAGAAGCGGGGCTATGGAGTGGTGTGCGTTGGACAAACCAACATCCAATGCATCTACTTCATGGGCCTTCTTCATCCGTTCAAAGACATTCGGGTAAAACTGCTTTACAAGACGGAACGTAGTCTCAGGAAGCGTGAGCGTCAATGCATTTTTTACGCCACTTTCTGCAAGGATTTCACCCATAACAATAATTGGTATTATCGTGTTCCTGACTGCCTTTCCTAAATATGTCTTTGCAGTAGAGGTTTCGTCAGTCAACGGTGTCTGGGCGACGAAGTCCCTAACTCTTGTGATGAATTCATCCCCCTCTATCATTGACTTATCTATTGAGTATGCGCTGCGCGGGTCTTGAGGGCTCATTATGACATTCTTGTTGACGCGAGGCTGGTATGCTTGGAACTCGATACCTACTACTGCAGTACCCAGTTCTATTCTGTTGTTTTGCCTTGTTCTTTCCAGGTCAACCTCAGTCAGCTTGGCATACTCCTCAGATGCTTCCTGGTCGCTATCCAGCAGGGCTGCTGCATTCTCTTCTGTGAGTTTGCCCTTTTTCAGTGCATAAAATGCGAGCTGCCCTTTTGTGTAGGATGGAAGGCTTTTACCCAACTCCAGTGCTCTTCTGCTTAGGCCTTTTTTCTCAATCCTCAGGCAGGGAAGCTCTTCTTTGCTGGCGCCACCGTCTTGTTCCGAGACTTTCGCGTTTTCAGCTCTCGTGTTCTGGGACTGCATAGTTGATATATTATCGTGCATTACTCTGTTATATAATCTGTGGACTATCAAGAGTCGCTTGATTACCTGAAAATACTTGAAAAACTCGGCATCAAATTCAGGCTAGAGAATACAAGGGAACTGATTTCTGCATTGGGGTTTGACTATGATGGACTGGTTGTCCATGTGGCGGGTACAAACGGAAAGGGCTCATGCGCTGCAACGCTAGCCTCGATAATATCTTGTTTCGGGAAAAAGGTCGGACTCTACACCTCCCCCGAGCTTGTTGATTTCAGGGAGAGGATAAAGGTCGACGGTGTTATGATTTCTCCTGAAAAATTCTCTGAAATAACCTCAAACTTGAAACCATTGATTGATTCAATGCAGGACAAACCAACCTTCTTCGAGGCTACTACTGCGTTGGCGCTTAAACATTTCGCAGACGAAGGTGTTGATGCTATGGTTTTGGAAGCAGGTATGGGTGGCAGATTAGACAGCACAAACGCAATACCTGGTGACATGTCTATAATAACAAACGTCTCCCTTGACCATATGGGATATCTTGGCTCCACAGCTTCAGAGATTGCATTTGAGAAGTCAGGCATCATCACCCCTGGCACCTGCCTTGTTACCTCTGCAAAAGAGCCAGGGCTTTCAGTTTTGCATCGGGAGTCAATAAAGAAGAAATCTGAAATCATGCGTCTTGGCAAGGAATTCAGAATATCTAATGTGGTGCCCACTTTACTGGAGACGTCTTTCACAGTGGAGACTGCAGCTGACACCTATATATTGAAGTCGCCGTTGATTGGGGATTTCCAAGCTGAAAACATAGCCTGTGCAGTGGTGGCAGCCGAAAAAATAGGGATTGCAAAAGACAAGATAGTGGAGGGCGTTTCGAGGACTGTATGGCAGGGTAGAATGCAGACTGTTTCAGAGAAACCACACATAATAGTCGACTGCGCCCACAACCCGGAAGGCTTCAAGAGAACTCTTGACTTCATAAGACATCGGGGCAAGTACAGGAAACTCATATTGGTTGTCGGATTCTCAAAGGACAAAGACTACTCTTCCATGCTGTCTCACATCAGTCTCTCAGACACTATCATAGCAACAAGGTACCAGGGAGAGCGTTCACTGTCGCCTGATAAAATATTGGAACATGTTAATGGACTAGCCTATCATGACCTGCAGTCGGCATTAACCTATGCGACATCGACTGCGTCAGATAAAGACATTATATTGGTGAATGGTTCCATATACCTTGCTGGCGAGGCATTGAGGCTATTTTCTCCTACTAACTAACTCCCCCCAAACTGTGACTTCATTAATAAGATTCGGCCTATCCTTCTGTTCTGGACCCCACCAGATATTTCTAGCTTCATTGTCTGTGAATTTCCCCAGTAGGTCTTTAACAGAAGGTTTCATCTGAGTGGTATGTGATGTTTCATCCATCTTCTGAACACATATTTTATCTCTTGTGCTGTTTCTTGGGTCGCAGCTGTATCTTACCCCTGCATAGTCTCTGAAGTCGATGTCCATGCACTCTCCAGTCTCTAAAACCCTCACTGCCTGCTGGTCTGAAGACCCTGATGAAACCTGAATCCATTTTCCATCAACCTTTATGATATCCTGAGCATCAGGCCGTTTTCCTGGCTGAAGTTGAGGCTGTGCAACCGCGAACTCCTTAACCTCCACAGGAATAACCTCCATGGGGTTTCTCCCCCTATCTCGTAGCATCAAATAAATTTGGGGGCATCTAGAATAAATCTTAACTACACCTGCATTTCGGCCCTCCACCAGCTTTGAGGTTTCCTGGGGAGTACTCGCATCTGTCTCCGGTTGTGTAGCAGCATCCCATTTTACAATTGTCTGGGCTTGGATATCTTATCTCGCTGCAATGAAGCATGCAGGGTGCAGTAGTGGTTGACGTAGTAGATGATGTCGTCGTGGATGTTGATGTGGTTGGTGGGTTATGATGGCCTCTGAACGCTTCAATCACATCGTCTGTCACATTGAAGCCATATATTGTGGTTGTTGATGGCTTTGTGGAGGTTGTAGATGAGCTAGTAGTGGTTGATGTGGTTGCCACATTCTTTGTCTGGTTGTTGACGCTCAATTCCTTTGTCAGGTATTCTTTTATGAACTCGTCGTCTTCGGATTCATTAACACTACTATCTTCTTTGTTTTCCTCGTTCCACAGACACCCTAGAAACAGTATGACTATGATAATTGATGCAGCGACCTTCACAGGTTAACTATAGCAAATCAGCTAAATATGTGAACGCATGCTGATTCGCTAGTAACCGATAAGGTTTAACAAAGGTAAAAGTTCAAAAATTTGCCTTATCGGTTATTAAATACTTTTGCCTAAAATATCTTCCTATATGGCTCGTATTGGGGTTTTGGCGTCAGGGTCTGGAAGCAATTTCCAAGCACTCATAGATGCAGTGGAGTCAGGCTACATCCCAGATAGTAAGATAGTTGTTTTGATATCTGACAAACCAGGTGTTTTGGCGTTGGAGCGGGCAAAAAAACATGGGATAGAAGCCGTATATGTTGACGTGAAATGCTTTCACACACGCGAGGGCATAGACAATAAAATCGTCTCAGAGCTGAGTAAAAGAAAGGTGGAGATAGTATGTCTTGCAGGATATATGCGGATTGTAACTCGTGTGTTATTGAAAAAGTTCCCAGAGAGGGTCTTAAACATCCACCCTGCGCTGCTTCCTAGTTTTCCAGGGTTGCATGCCCAGGCCCAGGCATATGAGTACGGTGTTAAAATAAGTGGTTGCACTGTTCACTTCGTCGATGACCGTGTCGACCACGGCCCCATAATAATACAGGCTGCAGTTCCTGTTTTGGAAAATGAGGATAATGAGTCCCTTAGGAAAAGGATTTTGGCTGCTGAACACAAAATATACCCTCACGCACTGAAATGGCTTGTTGAAGGCAGATTGAAGGTGGTGGGTCGTCGTGTCAAGGTAGAAGGAGTCTCCCAAGCAGCGCAAGTGTTAGTGGAATGACTATGTTGTCGTCCCAGAAGCTGAGTAATTCTATGACTGCACCAACAAAAGAGAAGAGTAGTGCATGTGTTGGATTGATGAAAAATGACGTGGCTACTGCTGCTGTCACAAAGAAACCTAGTGTTCCTTCAATGCTTTTCTCCCCGATTTTATGTCTTCCGTATCTTCTCCCAACAAGGTTTGAAAAACTGTCCCCAACACTTAATACAAGTATTGCAGCCACGGCATAGTCTGTTGGAAGAAGAACTATCGGGAAAATAATGCCATACCCGTAAAATATGGCTCCTTTGAACGGGAAACGTTCGATGTCCTTTTTGCGTTCGAAATGATACATGAGATGGTTCATTATCTTGAGTTTTGGCCTTATCTTCGGAAGAACATGCAATAAAACCAATGCAATAAGGAGAGGCACTAGAAGCCATAAATCATATGCTGGTTTAAGGTAGTGCACAGCCAAAGCTATCGCACATCCGTTCAACAGATGCACAGCCTGCCGTTTAAATTCTAAAGAGTTTTCGTCCAAACTAGACACCAACACAGATTATATTCAATTTCTGACTAAAATAGAATACTAAAGCAATAATGCCACGGCATTGCTTCAGTTTTTTTTATTGTTCTTGAGGAGGAGATATTTATTATATTAGGGGGTAATGTGTAATCTGGTTTACTACTTAAAATGGCGTCAATTCACCTATCTTTGCTTTACACGGTCTGGGTTTTACTGACCTACTTTTTCATGCTAACTATAGTCACACTCTTCAGAAACAGAAGTGACTTTCATAAAAGTCCAGAAAAAAAGCATAATCTTCTCCCGCGAGTTGCCATATTGATACCTGCATACAACGAAGAAAGATGCATTGAAGACACTATCAAATCATGCCTTGAAATAGAGTACCCACGGAATAAATTTGAAATTCTGGTTGTAAACGATGGTTCAAAGGATAATACTGGCGAAATCTGCAAAAAATACGCCGCATCAGGCAAAATCAAGTATTTGGAAAACCAGCCCAATCAGGGGAAAAGCACAGCACTAAACCGTGGCTTTGAAAATCTGGATGCAGAATATGTAGCCACAATAGATGCGGACACAATTGTCGAGAAAGACATAATCCATAAGGTATTGCCTTACTTTACGTCAGATGACATAGCGGCTGTGACTGTTGCGATAAAGGTGAGAGATGCAAAAAACCTACTCCAGAAGGTTGTGGAAATAGAATATGAGCTTGGAAACGGCTTTTACAACAAAATACTCACATACCTCAACTGTCTTTTTGTAACTCCTGGTCAGTTCAGTATATACCGCCGAGAAAAAGTTTTAGAGCTTGGCGGCTTTGACAAAGACAACATCGTAGAAGACACTGAAATAGCATATAGGATGCACAAAAATTCCATGAAAATAGCATGTTGTCCAAACGCAAAAGTATACACCATTGTACCCAACAACATCAAAGACCTTTACTACCAGAGGAAGAGATGGTATACTGGGACCATACAGACTATTTTGCAGCATAAGGATGTTATATTCAACCGCAGACTCGGAGCGTTCGGAATGTATTTCGTGCCATTTAACTATGGTGGGACCATATTTGCAACCTTTCTGTCGATCTCTCTTCTTTTAATGATATTCAGCAACCTCATGCATTCAGTCTCAAACATGAGCCTTATAAATTTCGACTTAATACCCCTTATTAAACCCGCGTTGACGCAGGATTCTTTGGATCCACTAAATCTTAGCATGTACTATCTGCTTGGCCTCACACCCCTTTTTCTGCATGCTACTGCATCATACCTTGGTCTGAAAACAATGGGCAACAGTGTCAGAAGAAACATTTCAGGATTTGTAGGCTTCATGTTTTTTTTCATACCATACCAAATTATGTGGGTTTTATGCATGTATTTTGCAGCTGCAAAAAGGAGAGTTAAATGGCGGGCGGGAATGTGAGAAACTTCATCTATGCAGCGGTAATGACCGCAGTATTGTTTGCTCTTATCTATTCTATGAACCTTTTTCTAGACTCAAAAAGGGAGGTGAATGTTGAAGCAGGCCAAGAGGACATAATCGAAGACATTGAAGATATCGAGGCATCATATTATCTGATAGAGTACCTTGAGGGCAAAAACGGCTCATGTGAGGCACTTTTGCAGCAGCTTAATTATCTAGAGTCTCGCCTTTGGAAATTCGACGAGAAAATAAGAAAATACAAGGAAGCCCAGGAAGAGTTTACAGGCGATGAGTTCTACCTCAAGCAGAAAAGAAGGCTAAACAGGAGGGAGATAATACAACTTTCACTTTTGGAACGAATGAAAAAAGCATGCGGATACAACAACACAGTAATTCTATATTTTTATGGAAATTGTAAGACAGAACCAAATTGCGGAGAACAAGGCTTTGTGCTAAGCTATATAAATGAGCTTATTGACCCGGAAATATCAATTTTGTCCTTTGATGGCGACAGTCATACAGAAGTCGTTAAGACATTAATGAATGCATACAACGTTACTGGATATCCATGTGTCATCGTTGAGGGAAGTACCCACTGTGGGCTTCAAAACAGGGAAAATATTGAAAAAATACTCTGCGAAACATCTCCTTATCTGTCGATTTGTAGCGCTAATATCAACTCGACCCAAGATTCTGAAAATGATAGATGAACTACTTGCAGTAATCTTTTCAATCTCTATTTTCACATTTACACTTTGGAATATCCTTGCATTACTTCCAGAAAGAAAAAACAAAAAAATTATGACCTATCCGACAATCAGTGTTGTAATACCTGCCCACAATGAGGAAAAGGTTATAAAATCAACAATACAAAGCGTCTTGGATGCAACCTATCCAAAGGATGTCGAAGTCATTGTTGTCGATGACGGATCAAAGGATGATACTTCAAAAATAGTGTCTGGCATCGCTCGAAAACTTAAAAATGTCAGGCTTTTAAAAACAAACCATCTTGGTAAGGCGAAGGCTGTGAATCACGGCATAAAAAACACGGACGCTGAAGTTGTCATAATGCTAGATGCCGACTCTTTCATCTTGCCTGACGCACTTATCAAATTCATAGAAGTTTTTCAAGACTCCA
This sequence comes from Candidatus Altarchaeota archaeon, assembly GCA_018815265.1. Taxonomy (GTDB): domain Archaea; phylum Altiarchaeota; class Altiarchaeia; order IMC4; family SCGC-AAA252-I15; genus JAHIYG01. The sequence goes on from JAHIYG010000277.1 coordinate 23,138, forward strand.
ATGTAGGCGCAGCATCAGGCATAATACGTGTTGTTTTGAACAAGAATCCTCTCGTATGGTACCAAGATTTTGAATATGTCTTAAGCTCTATGTGGAGGTACATAATAGACAAACTAGATATTACCTACATCCTCCCTGGCTTTTGTGCTTTTAGGAGAAGGGCTATAATTGAAGTTGGCGGATTTGAAACAGATACATTATCCGAAGATTTTGACATAGGCTTAAAGCTTAGAAAAGCAGGCTGGCATATAATAATGGGTAAATCAGTCATGCACACAAATGTGCCTCAAACCCTAGGCGGTGTTGCAAGACAAAGAATTAGGTGGGGTAGGGGCACAATGCAGGTTATAAGAAAACACAAGGATATGGTCTTTAACCCACGACATGGGTTCATAGGTCTTTATGGCCTTCCAAACCAGATATATTTTTTCGTGCAAGGGATAATAATTTTGCCAATAACGTTCTATCAGGTTTTTGAGGGATATTACAAGTATTTCGTCTCAAACGGACATTACCTAAGTGTTGAGGCGTTAAAGTATTTTTTTGGTTGGGCTTCAGCTTTTGGGGCGATAGAGCTAATCTACAACGTTAATGCTGGTGTCTGGCCCATGAGTTGGACATTCCCGTTTTTCCTCGTATCCTACATCCTGACAATCTCCTACCAGCTTCTTGCATGTAAGAAAATGGATGGCTTCAAACCACAGCTTATTTTTTCCCTGGTCTTTTTCTTCCCATACTATCTCTTCACCCTGCTGTTTTTTGTGATCCCACTACTATCTGAAATAAAACCTAAGAAAAAACAAAATAAGGACGTAAACATCTGGGAGAAAAACATGTGAAAAAATTACATGCTGCAGATAAAGGGTACTACAGGGCAAAGACTGACATTTCCTCCTCTGCTGTTGAATTTTTCAATATATGGTTTGTCAATATTTTCAACAGGCGCGCATTTTATGCCTTCCCTATATAGTGTGTAGTCTTCATTTTCTTCAACGACATATTTTTCTAAATCTTGTTTGTCGATGGATATATTTTCTAGGTTATTTGATTTGAAAATCAATATCCACTTACCCTCATTAATTTCTTTTTCAAAAAATTCATATCTTGGCTGTGCTTCAGTAGGTATATCAAAATAGTTTAGATATACCCACCCATTTGACATCCCGATGCAGCTTCTGTCAACAATTCCAACTGCCTTATCTAGTCCCTTTGGGGGTTGAAGTTGGATATATGCGGCTGTTGCAGTATATGTTAAAAGGGAAAAACAGATCAAAAACGCAATTTTTTTCCTTTCACAGTCTATTATATGCTCTGAGAATTTTGTTGAAAAATACCCTATTGGAAGTATTAGATTATAGAGATATCTCAATTCTTTGAAGGGAGTAAATACATATGAGACTATTGTAATTAGAAAAAAAACAATCATTAATTTACTATTTTTATCTAAACCCTGTTTCAACTCTTTGATAAATCCTGCAAATGCAAGGAGTATATACATTATTAGGGATGGTGCAGTATCTGAAATTTTTGGACCTGTGAAACCACCATCTTTAACAATCACATTGAAAAAATATGAAGATGCCATTGAGTAGAATGGATGGCCTTTTAAAATGAAGTTGTATGTCATCCATGGCGTAAATAAGATGAAAATTACTAAAAAGAATTTTAATATCTCCTTTTTGTCTTTACGAAATAGATAGATTACCGCATAAGGGGCGTTTGTGTATCTTGAAAGCAGTGCAAGCCCATAGCTAATTGGGGATTTTATGTTGTTTATGTATGTTAGAGAAAGTATGAGAAGGGAAAGTGTTAGAAGTTCTGTTCCTGCTAGAAATCCGAAATTTAATGTATATGAGTTTAGTACAAGCGCGTAGAAAAGAATTTTGTTTATTTTTGTTTTTTGGCAGAATTTAAGGCATGAAAAAAGAAAAAGGGCAGATACGAGGAAAATATAGATGTATTCCCCTGGTTTGTATCCGAAAGAATTTAAAA